>CAZSNX010000258.1:0-6617 GCA_964607945.1 uncultured Candidatus Obscuribacterales bacterium | reverse complement strand
GCCCCCGAGGAATACGGGAAGGAGTAAAGTCAATCGCTTCATAAAATCCAAACTTACCTAGAAACCCTTCCGATGCCAGGCGTTGCAAGTTAAGGCAGGACTCTTCCGGAGCCACCATCAGCGCCAGTGCCGAGGCATATGGTGCTATAACCAAATCGTGCGCCAGTCCACGATTTAGCCCAAGCCCCGGAACACCGAATGCGCGGTACTGGTAGTTGAGATGAACATCAACAGCGTTGTATCCGGATTCTGAAACACCCCATGGTACATTGCGCTGCCGTCCATACTCGATCTGTCGTTTGACCGCCGATTTATAAGTTTGATCCAAGAGGGTATTGCTGTAGTTAGGCATTACCAACAGTGGCATCAGATACTCGAACATCGACCCACTCCACGAGAAGAGAACCGGTTCTCCTCCGATGTTCGTAAGTAGACGTCCAAGCGCGAACCAGCTTTCCTGCGGTAGTTGTCCCTGCGCTATTGCTACAAAATTGCACAATCGCGCCTCTGAGGCCAGCAAGTCGTAAGAACTGGGATCCAGGCGTCGCTCATCGGCGTTATAGCCGATCGCAATCAGGCGTCTTGTCTTGTCAAAAACGAAGCCGTACTCCATGTTGGCGAGTTCACCGGCATACGCAACGAGTTGTTCGATAGCAGCTATACGCTCATTAGCCCGCCTGCTCGCTTCGAACATCAACATCATAAGTGACTGATTGTACTTATATCCGTCGGACGACCCGTTTTTATTGACCAGCTCACTAACTTCAGCAAGAGCGGCGTCGTACAGACCTGCCAATGCGTTCAAGGTAGGAATTCGGTCGATCTCGATACTTGACGTCAAGCCTGGTAAAGCGGTCCATGGTGTCAACCAGATTAGTTCAGATAGCGCTGCTGAGCATTGACGATGGAGCGCTTCCACCCAACTGCTAACTTGATTGTCGCCTTGATTTCGGAATTTCTCGAGCAATGCCGCCGCGCCCTTTGTTAGTTGCTCGAGGCAGCTATGCATATCAGTCAGTGTTGTTGGAACCGACGATAAGCCAGCTTCGACATCCAGGGCGAAATCTGCAAGCTCGGGCGTAATAGCTCCACCATGTACATCAATCAGTACCCCGAGCGTATCCTTCAGCCCGACAAACACTTTCGCTCCCAGGATATCCTGATCGGCAATCGATAGAAGTCCAGGATTCAACGTCAGTAGGTGGCCGGCCAGATTGCCGCTGTCAACGGTCGAGACATAGCGAGGTGGAAGTGGTTTGAGCGTCTGGGTGTCGTACCAGTTGTAGAGGTGCCCCCGGTGACGATCCAGCGTAAGCATCGTGGACAGCGCATTGTGGGTGCGTTCGATCAGCTCTCCGGCCAGGATATAGCCAAAGTCATATGCCGACAGATTCGCCAGAAGCGACAGTCCCATATTAGTAGGCGACGTCCGGTGCGCTACACTAGCAGTCGGATGCTCTTGAATATTGTCAGGAGGCAGCCAATTTTCTTCCGCTGTTACAAGTTTCTCGAAGAAGGCCCAGGTTCTGCGAGCGACCTTGCGGAGAAACAGGCTTTGCTCTGCAGAAAGCCTTGTCGCTTTCTGGGCCAACGGTAAGCTGAACCACCAGGCAACAGCCGGGGAGCAAAACCAGGCTAACAAGATTGGTGACGCAATAAGAAATGCTTCCGGTCTTGCTGACAATAAATAGCCGGACGTTAAAACCGCCAACAGTGGTGCACCAAACATCTGTAGCAACATTCCAAGCAAGTCAACTCGCTTACCTCGATGCAAAGCACCGGAAGGGTTCCAGGCAAGCAAATGCTTTTTTGTAAATGTCAGCCTGATCAGGGTGCGCAGTACGGCATCTGTACAGTAGATCGCTTCGTAAGGAAGGCAAGCGAGTCCGAATGCGGACTGAGTCAAGTGCCGACCTGCCGATTGCAGGGTTGCTAAAATGTGCTGGCCAAGCTGGATATCGCTTGGCTTTCGGACCAGATCGGCGATTGAAAAAATCATTGGCGGCACGAAAATAGTAGCCAAAGCTACTGCAGTCCAAAACCAAACCGGAGAAAGAATTGTCCAGCCCAGCAGCAACATTAGCACCAAGCACAGTGGCACTAAGCTGCGGCGAAGATTATCGAACAGTTTCCAAAGAGAAAGCGCTGAGAGCGGATTTCTCTCAGAGCAGTTGTTTGCTCCGGCAACAGCGGGCAGCAACCAACCTGCCAATTGCCAATCACCCCGAATCCAGCGGTGTCGGCGGCTCACGTCCGCGCTGTAAGTGGTCGGATATTCTTCGTACAATTGAACGTCCGTTAGTAATCCGGACCGAGCGTAACATCCTTCGAGCAGATCGTGGCTGAGTATGCGATGCTCCGGAAAGCGGTCTTTCAGCGCTCTTTCAAATGCGTCGACATTATAGATACCCTTTCCGATAAAGGAGCCTTCATGGAAAATATCCTGATATACGTCTGAGACTGTATGCGTGTAAGGATCAATTCCCGGCTCATTGCCATGTAACGCTGCATACCGGGAACTATTGGTACCTAGTAGGCTCACATCAACCCGAGGTTGCAGAATTCCGTATCCGCATGTCACTCGTCTCTTCCTTTCGTCATAAACAGGATGATTCAAGGGATGCTCCATCGTTCCCACGAATTTTCCTGCTGCATCACGGGGTAGCTGAGTGTCGGTATCAAGAGTAATTACATACTTTACGGTGGAAAGAATGCCGATATCGCCGACGATTAATGAAAATCGATCGCCTGAATCGCCTCGTAAGACAGCATTCAGATCGGCCAGCTTCCCACGCTTGCGCTCGTACCCCATCCACACATTTTCATGCGGGTTCCAAAGGCGCGGGCGATGAAAGAGAAAGAAAATGTCGTCCGATTCCGTCTTGTACTTCTCATTTAGATCATCGATCTTTCTACGCGTATACTGAAGTAGCATTTCGTCTTGCTCAGTCGTTTGCGTTTTGGCATCAAGGAAATCCGTCAATAGAGCGAAGTGCAAGTGTGCATCCCGATTGGCCAGGAATCGCACTTCCAGGGACTCCACTAGATCATTTACGTTCTCTGCCGTGGCGATCATGGTCGGAATCACGACCAGTGTTCTTGCACTGGCCGGTATTCCTGCCGATAGGTCCATTTTGGGAAGTTGTTGTGATGGTATCAGCAACGTAACCAACCAGTTGACCAGCGCTACCGCCAATTGGCTGGCTAACACAAGTGAAACAGCACCGGCAAGGCACTGCGACAATGCGGATAAATGACTCTCGTTCGCTTTGATACTCAAACATGTTGTTAGCGTGCAGGTAATAAGGAGGATCGAACCAAGATAAAAGACCAGCGGAAATCGCAATACGACGAGCCCAGCCGAATCGATCAGTGAATGGCTGACGGCCGCCGTGCTTTCCAGCAACTGCACCCCATCGTCAATCAGATAGAAGCCTACATGAGCCGTTCGATCTTGGGTGGTTCTAGCGGCAGCAGCTTCAACAGACAGTCTCAGCGCAGTTCGGGCGACTTCTCCTTCGCTGTGAGCAGTCTTCTTTGCCATCCTTTCCACCACGTGACGATACTGATCACGAGTTGAGAAATCCATTAGTCCATAGATACCAGACGGATCTTGAAGCAGAACTTGATCGACTGCGCTCTGTTGCTCAACAAACTCACGCCAGTCCATCGCGCCTAGAAATCGCAAGCTTCCGATGCTATTGCTGATGGAAACTTGGTCGGCGGCCTGCGCTTGGGTTTCCACTTGAACGAGCTGTTCGATCGTCAAACTTGATTCCGACAATTGCTGCTCGATCCAGGTAAGACCCAATGCCAGCGCAGAGCTTTGTCCCTGTAAGCGGCGGGCGAGCTCTGAAACGAACGAACTTACCATCGGAGGATTGGAACGAGCCATATCTGCTATTACCAAGATCAGGCTTTTGGGATCTTTGGCAGAGATCTCCAGCATCCTGTCTGCCCAAGTGCCAGCAAGGTCGCGCTCCGTCATATCCGCAGCGATACGCACTCCAATTCTTCTGAGATTCTCTATGAGAGCCAGGCGTAACATGATTGGGATAGCCCATAGTTCACCAACCTTCAGCTCTGCAACAGTCTGATATGACGCTACAAAGCGGCCTAGATTTTCCAGGTCCAGGCGACCATCTCCATGTGAGATAGTCGCCTGCGCAATGTCATAAACTCGCGGAAGACCCTGCGACACCCCCTCGGCCAGGCGCGGTAATTCCCGGCTATAGCCCTTCGGTAAATGACTTTTTGCTGTACGAATCTGCTGTTCAATCAGATAGAAGTTATCCAGCAGCCATTCACCAGCAGGAGTAACTCTGCGATTTGCCTTAACAGCAGCAGTAAGTAGATTGCATGCCTCTCCGAGCACCCTTTCATTCTCGGCTAGTCGAGCCAACAGCCTGTCTGTGGCAGGTCTTGGAGCGAGTCTGTGCAACCTCGCCAGAGTCTTGCCATGCTGCTCCATCTGGTCGCCGGAGTATAGCTCGGCCCGAAGCAACGGCTCGTCGCCGTTATTACTTATCGATTCACCACCCTTGCGGTTGCGAAACCTAATGAGTTCTTCCAGCGCGGTCATTGCACAGACCAGGGAATTCCATTTCTACTACCATCATTAGTGTCAATGTCAGTCAAAGTTCACCCACAAGTAGTAGTCGGAGCATTCGCTCCGTCATCGCCCAACCGGCGCCAGAAATGGCTATCGCCCCAGGGGAAATGAGCCTCCAATAAGATTTGTCGGCGCCCTGCAAAGACGCCCACAAACTAATGAGACTAGCCCCTAGCTCTATCCGCGACAGTGATTTGGTGGCAATGAAGTCTGGGCGCTAACGCCCGAATCCTCAGAAGCTTCTTGTCTTAGGCTTGGAAAGGTTGACTGCAAGCTGGCGACCATCAACGTCTTTGCCGTTGAGTCCTTGGATTGCTGCTTCTGCTTCTACTTGCGTTTCCATTTCGACAAAGGCAAATCCACGTTTCCGACCGGTATCACGATCTGTTGGAATTGCTACGGAAACTACTTTCCCGTGCGGAGCGAACAGATCCTCCATGTCAGATTCAGTCAGCTTGAACGACAGGTTGCCTACAAATAATTTAGTGCTCATTTTTTCTCGAATAGCGATAAACTCTGCCAAAAACATATTTCGCAAAGAGGGCTCCCTAGCTCTGTAGCCCTATAACATTATGACACGCCATTAGTCGATCTAGACAAACAAGCAGCAAACTGTTCATCAAACATCACTTGTGCCTGATTACTGTCAAGCAAAAGAACCTCTTACAACTTTATGTCCTTGCCGAAACCTTTGAAATTTGAGAGATGCATTCCGAAATCTGGTCAGACATTCTTTGCCAGAAACGACTGCACTCCATCAAGTATCGGATTACTGCATCTCGTTGATCGGCTCGAAGCACCTCCTGGGCAAAGCGCATATTCGGACCGAAAGAATTCAATTGCGGTCAACCAGAGGTCTTTCCGACCTCGCTGAGATGACTTACTGCTTTCCTGAGATTGCCATTTTAGCTCTCCTATAGATTTGGTAAGCTCAATGAAGATTATCTTGCCATTAGATCAAATCAATAGGAATCTGAATTGACTACAACACGGCCTTGCTTTTGCCGGAGGATTTATGTGGAAACCGGTTGCCTCGATTGCCTTATTCCTTGCCTTCTTTCTGACCGGAGGCTTGGCCTTTGCCGATGTTTGGGTCAAGTATGGTGAGAACGAATGGCGAGAAGGGCGCATCGTTAAGGAAGATCAATGGGGCACGCTGGTTGAATTGAAGAACGCATTGACCAACCAATATGATCCTCCTGGCACCGGATTCCGAGCTTACTACACAAAGGACCGAATTTCACCGACAAAGCCACCCGACGCAAATGCCCCGGCTGGCACCATAGCTCCTAACACGGCATTCAAGCCAGGACAAACTGTGCAGTTTAATGACAATGGAAAAATGGCGGACGGCATCGTTGTGAGACAGGATGCTTACGGCGTACTAGTTAAGTATCGAAACTGGGCAACTGGCAAGTTCGATGGAGATTTCCAGGCATACCATCCTGCCAATGAGGTACAAGCAGGCAATCCTACCCCCGGAGACCTTCCAGCAGCAACCAATAATCCAATGAACCCAGTCGGTGGTGCAGGACCGGCTGGCGGTGCAGGACCAGTTGGAGGCGCAGGTCCTCAGGCTGACCCGGTCGAATTCCCGAATGGAATTCCCGTCGAGTTCATCCACAACGACCCGAATTGGCAAGAACACATGAGGGATCCTAACTGGAGAGCGTGGGTGAAAGATCAGATGGCAAAGAACGCAATCCCTGGTCAAGCAGCCGTTGATCCAGCCAAACCAGCCAATCCGGATCTAGCAGCGAAGCCAGTTCAAGCCGCTCCGGTAGAATTCCCGAAAGGAATTCCCATCGAATTCATCAACAATGACCCGAATTGGCAAGAACACATGAAGGATCCTAATTGGAGAGCCTGGGTAAAAGACCAGATGGACAGAAATGTGGCTAACCCGGCGCAACCATTCGTGGATCCGGGCAAACCCGCAAATCCAGTCCAACCTGTCAATCCAGCACAAAAACCTGTCAACCCTGCACAGAATCCAGCCAACCCG
>CAZSNX010000257.1:0-6625 GCA_964607945.1 uncultured Candidatus Obscuribacterales bacterium | reverse complement strand
TCGAGCAGATCATTGACCAGTGCCATCAATCGATCGATGTTGGACTGATTTCCTTTGACTCGCTGCAGTCCGTCCTCGTTCAGCTGACCATACTTTCCCATCAGTAAGATTTCCAGTGTTAGCTTCATTGCCGATAGAGGAGCCCGTAAATCGTGGCTTACCATTGCCACAAATTCTTGCTTCATTCGCTCGAGCTCTCGTCTTGCTGTAATATCTTGTACGCCAATCAAGTAGCCTTTACCTTTAGGACTGCTGAATTCGTTTGCTGTCAGCTCAATTGGAACTTTCGTTCCGTCCGAACGCAAGCCGTCAAATTCCTCAATTCGATTGAGCGCTCTGTTTATGATCGACTCTTTGAAATCGGCCTTCGCGCCGACGTCGTTACAGCAAATCACCTCGGTCAGCTGGCATCTTGGAAAAGCGCTTTCTTCATAGCCAAACACACTTTCTGCTCTTGGATTGACAAAGTCAATCTCGCCATTTTGCCTGGCTACTATCACGCCGACAGGAAGTCCTTCAATTACTGCACGGATTCTCGCTTCGCTGGCTTTCAGCTGCTCAGTAGCCTGAGTGATGATGGCAGCCATATCATGAAATGTGTGATCCAGTGTGGCAATCTCATCCCTGCCGGGAATTGGTGGGTTCAGCTCGGAGCCTGATTTGAATCTGCCAATGTTATCCATCAAAGCCGCTAGACGTCGAGCGATTCCTTGATTGAACCAGATTGTAATAGCCAGGAATAGCAATACATTTAGAGTTAATCCTGCTTGCACAACCAGCGTGGCACGGTTTCTGGCTAGCTTTTCGGCATCCTGTGCGCTTTTCTCGATCTCGGCATACGGTTTAACCAACTTGGTTATTCCGGTAACAGCTTCTAGAATTAGAGGCTCGGCATTCTTCAATTTTTCTCTTGCCTCGGCATCATCTCCAAGTTCTGTCAGTCTTCTGGTTTCTTCCATGTATACGAAAGCAAGCTCGGCAGTCTTAATGAGCTTGTTTGCTCTTGCCAGATCTTGAGGGTACTTCCGCAGACTTTCCTGAAGCTCGTGAATGACCTTGGGAAGCTCGCCAGCTTTTTCCCTGTAATCAGACAGAAAGTTCGCCTGTTTGCTGAAGGCATACTTCACAAGGCTTTCTCCTGCTGAGATGAGATGATTGGTGAGCTTTCCTCCAACCGTATATACCAGGTCTGCATGCTCAGCTTCGATTGCCTCTTTCTCAACCTGATTGGACACCACCAGTAGTGTCTGAAAGAATACTAGCCCGATCAAGATCGGTGCTGCTATAAGAATGAGAGCTTTTTGGGTGAGCTTTAGATTGAACTGCATGGTTCCTTCGAGCAAACTTTCGAGTCAACGAGAATTGTATCTTACTTACAAGATGCCACCGAACCTTGAGTTACGCAAGTCATTGACCAAAGTTTGACGAAATTCAGCCTCTCTGTTGACGCAAGTTCTGCCTATTTTAGGAAGCGAACAGTGCGAGTGTACTTCTCTGTGAAAGGCTTGGCAGGTATTCAATATGAGTGTGTTTCAAGATAGTAGAACAAAGGAAGTGCTAAGCCAAGTTCTGTTGGCATTCATAGAAGAGTGGGGTGTGGAGCATGTTTCGGTTTGCGCCCCCCTGTCCTGGAATGAATTCGGAATGAGAAGTTTAGGTCCGGTTCGCCTTGGTTTTGTCGAGCAGCAAGCAATATCAATTCACGTTGACTGTGATTCTGTACATTTGAGGTATGAGGCACCGGTCCTGTGCTACTGAATTCAGATGCCGCCTGTCGTGTGAGTACCCATTCACTCAACTGGACGTTCGCAACAGTGTAATTCTGAATCGCAAAGCGCAGAAGGATCTGTCACTCCACGATAATTTCACAAGCTTGACGCAAGTCTGTTTGAATCTGGACTCGAGATTGACCAAACTTGGAATCATAGTTCTACCAGATGGAAAGTTGATAGCCATCGGCCGAACATTCGGGTAATCCGCCCTTGCGGATACTGAGCTGGCGATGCTAGGCAGTTATGACAAAAGTGAGCAGGAGCGAACCATCTGATTCGACTCTTGAAGATCACATTGCGATCCAAGCCAAACAGAGACGCTCCGTTGCATCGGTGTGTATCGGTGTTCGGAGTGAGCTGCATGGAGCGGTGAGCACTGAATGTAGTACCGCATAATACTTTAACGGAGCTAGTTATGAGTAAAGAAATTGAGCCACACTTTGATCAGCATGATTTCAGTGCTGACGCTACAGCGCAGACATATTCAAATCTCTATGCTGATGCCTATACCGGACAGGGACAAAAGACGCCGACTGAAGTAAGAGAATTGGAGGACAAGCTGTCGGATCCGAAGGATGTACCGGGAGATAGTGAGAAAGGAAAGCAGGCGTGGTCAGACAAGAAAGTTGTTGTCCCGAAGGAATCGGCTGATGCAATTGCAGGCTTGGCAGACAAGGTGCTGTCGGACGCCGGCAAGAATGCAGGATTTACCGATAAGTCGTCAATGAAGAATGCCGACGAGTTCTGGAAGATCGAGAACTTTGAGGAGAAAGTTGCGCTTGCCAAGGACATGATCAAAAACGGTAAGATTCCCGATGCTGTAAAGCAGCTGTTCAAGGAAATTGTTGCTAAGAACCCTGCGGCCCTGCAAAAGGATATCAACATAAATGATATGAACAAGGTGTTCGACAAACTTGGCTCTAACTTGAAATTGAGCCTGGAGCCTTCTAAAGATGGGTTGACTCTAAACCTGAGCAATAAGAAAGTTGTTGTGGACTCTTGCACATCAACCGAGCCGGCTGCCAGAGCTTTTGCCGCAGGCATGAGCCATGAAAGAGGAGATGGAGTGATAAGACAGTTGAAGCCAGTGAGACCTTTGAATCCAGAGAAGCCATTGAAGCCTGAAGACTCTGAGAAACAGATCAAACCGGAAGACCCAAACAATCCTCTTGCACCGGAAAAACCGCTGAAGCCGGTTAAGCCGGAAGACGCGCAGAAACCGCGTTTGGAAAAACCGGAAAACGGTGAAAAGCCAGAACGCGAGATGAAACCAGACGAGCTTGAGCGAACCCTAAACAGGTTGGAAGAGCGGATTCGCAAATTGGAAAAACTTCTGCTTAACCTTCAACTGCCAAGGTTGCAGCCTAACTTAGATAATCCCTACAAGGACAAGTAACGGCAGCACGCCTTGCTTAAATGCTGCAAGTACTTGATTCGCTAACTCAAAGGAGGGCGGCTTTTCAATAGCGTCCTCCTTTTGTTACATGTCTTTCGATGCTTTTTAGGGCTCTGCAATCTTTACGGATCTGATGCAAGTTTGCGCAAAGTTTCACTCTGTTGTGACATGCATGTTGGACGCCGAGTTCGCTGGGGGCAAGCACGTTGTATACATGGCTGCGCTAACATCGGTGCCTGATCGATTGAGTTTCATAGAAACTCCACAGTCCTGACCAAAGTTAGCTCCAGCACTGACTCAGCCTTGACGCAGGCTTTCGGTACTCTTTTGTGAAATGGCGAAATGGCTGGGAGCTGGACTTATGCCTAAAAATTCTGTGTTTGATTGCGCAGCGGATGATCTTACATCCTGGATGAATCAACTAGTATCAGCAATATCCTGTGTTGACGAACTTGACCAGCGTGAAGCTGAGAGCCAGTTGCCTGGGCAGGAGAGAAAGTTTAGTGTCTTGGACGGCTCACAGTATGTTATAGCCAACCAATGCACTGAAAATAGCGTATGTCTCACCGGGGAATCACGCCTGGCAGTCAAAGACTTTACGGTTGTGGCCAGGAATAGAGCGAGTGTTCGAGTGCGAGGTAATTCATCTGTGTTTCTTCATGATGACTCCTACGCCGAACTAACAGGAGGTAATGTCTTTGCATTTGCTGCGGATCAAGCCACAATTCAGTCGCATGAAGCCCGAGTAGTCGCGTCTGGAAGAACCAGCTTGAGAGCATACGGTGGATGGGTCGGTGCAAAGGACGATTCGATAGCTCATGTAGAGGATGGAGTCGTTGAGGTTCAGGATCAGGCGATTGTAACTGCGGAAGGAAGAACGGAAGTTCATGCACGCGGCGGAACTGTTCTCGTATCGGACAAGAATGTGCTCGTTCGTGTTCAGTCATCAGAGGCACGTATTGTGTTTCTCAACGAAGCAGCCGAGAGTGCCAGAATAGTTGGCAATGTTATTCCTGGGCAAATACACCTGACAAACTCAGTTGCCGTGCTTGATGCAATTAATGAGTTGGACTTCCGCAGGCGGATGCGAAGTGTTCCTTGCCGTTCCTTAAGAGCTACATGTCAGATTGATAGGCCGAGGAAGCGTCCGGAAGCTCAACTTACGATGAACGAGAGAGAGGCGATTCTTGCTGATTCTTCCGGCGATTTGAAACTACAGGCAGTGGCCGCGGGGCGCCAGTTCGAGCGAGCAAAAACTGGAGTTCAGGCTGTAAACGCCTACTTGCACCTTGCAGTGCTGGCGAGATACAACCGATTTGCAAAGGAGCTGCTCATGACGTCGCTTGCGAGTCAAGCAGAGCTGCTTGCGGCTGGTGGCTCAGTAGAGTCCTTCTCGGGTCGGTTTGGAAATATGGAAACAACAAAGATTGGTTGGGCTCTGCGAATGGCATTCAACTATGATCTGCTGGTTTTACCAAGCGAAATTAAGAACTTGCAGAGTCGTGTTAGGCGAGTACTTGGGGCTGTTTCTCAAAATGCTTTGGCTCAAGCAACGCTTAGAAGTGCGGACAGTGCTCACGTAGCAGATGATGGTAGTGACTCGGTAAACTTGCGCCGGAATACCATGGTTGGCTCTAACTCCAAAGAGTCGGCGCTTCTTAACAAATTGGAAAATATCGTCCGTGGCTGCATGGACGTGCAGCAATCGGCACCCGAGTCTCAGCAGTATGAGTCGAAAGATTCGAACTCTGCGCATTTGTTAGAGCAGCCTGCGGAGCCGCCGATAGCTGTCGCGCCGAAATCCGGTCGCTTCGATGAGCAGGAATGGCGAAAGTCGTTTACTCAAGTTTTGCAGGACCTTTCAGGGTTCTTTAAGGAGGAGAGAAAGCAACAACAAGTCAGCAAGGATTGATTTTTCGGTCGTGATTCAGTTGTTCTGAACGTGAATTTGACCGAGCCGATGGACTCATATACCCGGAGCGGAGCGTGGGTATAACGACTAGGGGGCAGGAACATTAAGCGTTCAATCTATTGCGAGCTGATTCAAGAGTTTGATTTGGGGGCGAAAGCTATATCTTATGGGCGGCGACAGTAGAGCGAATGACGATGCCAAGCGTACTGACGCGCCGCAGGAGCAGAGTGCTGTAGCTAGCGAACGGGTTATAGCGCAGCTTAACCTGACGGACCCGAGCTTTAATGTGCTTCATGACCAAATTCTGCGGGCAGGCATGGAGTTTCGCTCTTCCCTTATGGTTCAGGAATTCTTCGGTTCTCTGCAATTAATCGAAGGTTCCCCTGAAGGCGGAGAGCCGGATACCGGCAATGCTCGCCGGACAAGCAGTCCGGGCGCGACACAAGCTGTCGACTCTACTGTGGCTGCCAAGGAAGAACATGGGGTCTCAAGAACTCCTGGCGAACTGCTCCAAAGGTTGAATCAGGTAACCAGCCAGCCTGAGGTTTCCGGCGATGCAGTTAGCCAGCGCCCCTGGAACGAGTTGAGCCCTGCTGAAAGGCTTCAGTGCTTGCAGCAAGCATCGGATCAGGTTGCCGGTCAGCCTCAATTGCGCGAGTTCAATCGCCGGATCACTGAGTTAATCGGGCAAGCTTCCGGTCAATGCAACGACAACCCGGAAATCGAGAATTTGCGTGGAGAATGGCAAGGGGTTCAAGAAATTAGGAATGCATTTCTGGGTGCCGTAAACAACAGCATGCCGCTGCTTCATGAGAGAGCGAGCGACAGCTTGCGTCAAGCAGGCATCTCTGAGGATGACCCTGATTATTCAAATCGACTTCTGCAAGCAGTTGGAAACGAGGTAAGCCGTGCGATAGAAGATCCCAATGATCCTCTTCATGGTCCATTGGCTGAGACGTACAAACAGTGGTTCGAAGCGGCCAACAATTTCGTGGACAGACACTTGCCTTCTCAGCCGGAGAGGAACGGAGATTATGAAGCTGTAGGGCACACCGAGCCGGACCATCAAAGCGAAGACCAGACAGCGTCTCTGGCAGTCGAGTGCTTCAAGGAAGGCGATGAGAGAGAGACTGAGGGACAGGAAGGCAGTAGTTTGACGCCTGACCAGCAACTGCGAGAGAACCTCTTGAAAGTTGCAATTGACCTTCATCAAGCAATTCACGATGGCAGTGGAGATGCAGAAGAGCTTTACTGGCAATTCCTGGAGCTGTGCCAGCTTGTTCAGTTTCTGCCTGAGCAGGAAGCCGTCCAATCGCCTACTCCGACTGTAGCACCGTCTATAGTGGCTGATACTGCAACCATTCCCGGTCAGACTGCAACCAATCCCAATCAGACGGCAACACCATCTCAACCCGTGTCTACCTCTGACCCCTCGGGAGGACGTTTTAGCGTTGTCCAGGGAGGTCAAACCTTTGAAACCGGCATGCAGGGCGCGGCTTTTGTAATGCCTGGACAAACCAGCTTTAACAGACAGGGCACACCTCC
>CAZSNX010000256.1:0-6630 GCA_964607945.1 uncultured Candidatus Obscuribacterales bacterium | reverse complement strand
TCAACATTGCCGGTCCGAAAGGTCCCGAGACCGTCAGTCGCACCAACTACTACTATTACGATAAAACCGGCAAGCTCGCGGCCGACCCGGACAAGATCGACAACACAAAGCCGGTTGCTTTGACGCAGGTCGATAACCAGAATCGCCTTACCGATCAATATCAATTCAAGAATGCCGAGGACGCGCGCAATCAGAAAGCTTCCTTTCACGAGCATGTCAAATACTACGAAGACCCAAAGCGGCATGTTCAAACAGAGCAGCATTATCTTTACGACCTAAGCCAGAAAGATCATGCCAAGCCGTTTCAAACCGTGACAAAGGTGCACGATACGGAAACAGGTAATACTACAGTCGATACCAAGTCGATCAATGGAATCAGTACTCATACAGTCTACGACAAAGAAGCGAAAGCAATCGAGTACACGCGCACAGAAGGAAACAACAAGTTCAATTATGAGCTAAAAGATGGAAAAGTTGTCGGCGTCTCTCAAAACGGACACGAGTTGCATGGCGAAATTTCCACGAAGTTGATGATTGCGGCTACCACCGACATCAAGATGACGGCCAACCGCTATCACGTTGAACAATTCAATCCAGCCGACGACTTAAAACACTTCGGTCCGACCCAGCCGCGGGAAGGCAAACAACCCACCGGTACGTTCGTATACAACGACGGCTCCAAAGTTTCTCAATACACCGTCGAGAAGGGGCAATTGAAGGATGCTAATGGCAACATTGTAGGTACGGTCGAAGATAACGGTGATGTAAGCATAAACGGCAAGAAGTTCAACATATTGGATCCGGATGGGAAGGAAAGTACAGCATTTCATGGCGTCGGGTCTGATGGCGGACGCCTGGATCTGGTAGACAAGAAGAGCGCGGAGTCTGGCTTCAACGGTGTATTTTCATCGCCTGACGGTAAGAGCACAATGCTTGCCATGGGCGGAAATCTCTACGACGAGAAAGGAAATTTCAAAGGTCATCTGGACAGAGAAGGAAAGGTTCACCTTCCAAATAACGACTACACAGCCACTGGCACAGACGTAAACAGCCAATTTCACAATTGGTCCTTCAAAGGAATGGAAGCCGGTCATCCACGAGAATTTGTCGCTGACAACCAAATGACCAGCGGCAAAATGTTCATTCCAGATCAGAGCACAAAAGCTCCAGTCGAATACGAAGTTCGCATGGGGATGCTTATCAACAAACAAACCGGAGAGCAATTCGGTCGAGTAGAGGCACCAAAACCCGGCGCGAACGGACAACTCGAAGGCGGATGCATTTATCCTGCCAATGGTGGACAACCAATACCGCTGCAGAATTTTACAAAGACTGTGTTCGATCTGCACGTAATGGGAACTTCCGGTGGCGATGCCAACCGCGATAAGTCGGCAGGCAATATTCAAGGTGTCTGCCTGGGTCCATCTGTTGACGCAGCCAATCGTCCAATTCCAGGCAAGGGCGGATTTCTCAATGCTGCCGATGTAATGCGCGACATGGAGACTCGCAAATCACAACTAAAGGGGCAAGCCGACAACCAGTCCTATGTAAGTCAATGGAGCGAATTCATTACTGGTTATGGTGGCGAGACCAAGGACCAGACGGAAACTGCCCAGGCCAGAGTCCAGCACATGGAAAATCAACTGACCAAGATGCTGAAGACTGGTCAAATTGATGATTCCATGCTTTCCAGATTGAATGCAACTGCTGCTGACACGAAGCTAGCGAACTTCGGGAGTCCCCTGGAGATCGAGCGGAAGAAATTGGAGTTGACACCACCCAGATTGGAAGAGCTACCGCAGGATACACGAAAAATCAATGGCTTCGTCATGATTCCTCATACGGTGGGCAAGGGCAAAGACGCACATGAGGTACAGTCTAAGTTTCAAATCAAAGACGGACAAGTTTACTCAGCCGACGGTAAGCGAGTAGTTGGCAGCATCGACAGCCCTGACGGCAAGATCACGTGGTTAAATCCGGAAACAAAACTGCCAATGCAAATTGAGATGAAAAATCTCAAGGCAGTTTGGCACATGGAGTATCCGGATGCAAACGGAAACAAACAAAAGGTCGATTGGATTTCCACCGGCAATGACATTATAAGCGTTGCTGATTATAAGAGGCGAGCAGCCGCGGAGACTCAATACGCCCGAAGTATCAACGGCGAAAGCAAAACAGAGCAAAGCAAAATAGATCTGGACCGTGCTCATAAGTTATAACAACGATTCGGCAACAAGCTAGATCAAATTGCTCAAAACGGCGTCACGAGTGCAGATCTTGCCTTCTTGAAAGAAGGGCCGACGAAGCATGCCCGAGCTGAAGGTCTGCGAGACAAAGAGCCACCTCCGCCACCAAAGATTGAACCACCAACCATTACCGAAAAGAACTGGAACACAGTCAACGGACAGGTGCGGCACGGCACCCATGTCTACAAAGTTGTAAACGGTGAACTCCACAAGAAAACCGGACCAGGCGAAAACGACTACGAGAAGGAAAAATGCGGAACTCTTGGTCCCGGCTACACTCTTCAATTGGAGAGGCAGCAACCGATTAGGTTGGCGGAAGAAAGCCGGGTGCTGATGGAGTTTACCGTCGGCGACAACCAGCACAAGAACTTGATTATGGGGCTTGGTCCAGATCGAGTAACAGCAAAGGGTGAACATATATCCGGAGGATTAGTCACACCCGAAGAACTCGATCGACAAGCCAAGCTTGCCCAGGATGAAGCTGCAAAGGGTAATGCGGACTACTTCAAGAGTCGCCCCTGGCTGATGGAGCGTATAGGTGTAAGCGCTGCCGTTCTCGGTTCCCGCGAGGATATACTGCTCGATTACTCAAATCAGCTTTCCGAACAAAGATTGCATTTGAAGCAAGAGTTGAATCGCGCTTTCACAGACGGATTCGACCCGAACAAATTCGACAACAATCGTGTTGATGGCTATGCACGAGTCACTCAACGCTTGATGAGCGACATTGGTGCCACCACTGCGACATCGCAGGAGTTGGCCGGAGAATTGAAGGAGAAACAACAGCAGCTCAATGATGCCGTCGTGATGGGCACAATGACTGTCGCAACTGCCGGTGTTGGAACAGCTTTCATGACATTGGCAAATACCGGCAAAATAGCCGCGCTCTCCTCCCGTGTCGTCTTGTATGGCGGTGAGTTTGTGGTGGACTCGCTGGCCGGCGGTGTCATTTCAGCCGGCATGAGACACACACAGGGCGGTGATTGGAAAGAAGCCGAGCGCAATTTCAATTCCGGCATGACCGAAGGCGCAACAATGGCCCTCGGCTCGTTGGGCGGAAAAGGCATGCAGCACGTTAACAAGCTCTGGGCTGAGTCAGGAAACGTCGCCAAAGGATGGCAACTCACTGCAAATGCTTCATACAGGCTCGCAGACTCTTATCTACAAACAGCTGGATTCAACCTAGCTAATGCTACCAGAGACCAATCAGTGGATATGAGCAAGACTCTGGGCTTCCAGGAGCTCAGCATGGGGGCAGCCTGGCAACTTGCCGGTGTCGGAGTCCAACACGTTTTTAATGCTGGCGCGATGAAGACGCTCGAACGACTCGGCAACAGTAACAGCGAACTGCTTCAAACACTCGCGAGAAACATCCCCAAAGAGGGTGTAGCGATGCGAGTAGTCAATGACAGCATAAATTCATACACGAACTCCAGCTTGGCAGCATTGCCTCAAGCAATCGAACAGCAAAAGCAAGAGATCGCCAATCGACTGCATATAAGAGTCGAAGCGGTCAGCTTAGAAATGGTGCTCAAGTATGGCGACACGAACAAGATCTTGGAAACCATGCATAAAAGCGGTGCCATCGGCGCAGCTTCTGCTCCATTGATGAGCGCAGCAACTCACCGAGTTAACGAACATATAAGCGCTAGATTCGATTCCAACACTCCCCACATAAAACAGAACTTCCTAACTGGTGAAGTCAATTCGGTCAAATTTCCCGGTGGTCAGAAGGAGTATACCTTCAATTACGGAAAAGACGAATCAAACAGAAGAATACTTACTGAAGTTAGAGGAAAGAACGGCGAGCACTGGACGACGACCGACGGAAAGACATATCAAATCACTCACGCCGACGGCACTCGCGAAACATTCAAGGGTAAGGTCGAGGTCACTTACGATGGCGGGCTTCGGAAAACAAACGAGCATGGAACGAAAACAGAGCATCCTGACGGCAGTGTATCCTTTAGAGACAAGTCCAACAACGTCAGGACTGAGCATCCTGAGGGTCGAGTCGTTAGCCATGAAGACAGCAGCAAGCAGAAAACCACCTATCAGTACAATGAAACTAACGGTGAACTGAAAAGCGTTGTCTTCCCCGACGGACGGATTGCTACACGTGTCGATGGCGATCGCTGGCTCTACGGCAAACCTGACAGCAACAGGGAGAACATACAAGCTCACTTTTCAATAAATTCTGATGGTTCAGTTAAGGTCAGTTCCGAACATCCAGTCGGCAGAGCGCCAGGCGATGCCGAAGTGCATCGCCGTGACTGGATACTTACACAAGATCAGTTGAAGGCAGACCGAACGGTTGCACGCTCCGAACGATATGCACAGCAAGAAATTGAAAAGGCCAATCATACTCTTCAGTTGGCACTCAAGAATGAAATTGCCAACCCAGCAGAGATAGCGCGAGCCCAGGCTAATCTCGATCTGGCTAAAGCTAGAGGTCAGGCGGAAGTGGAAATCTCGCGAGCCTTCGCAGAGATTAACATGGCAAAGGCGAGGCTAGAGCGCGAACCGAACAATCCGGAGTTCAAGAAGGCTCTCTCAGAGGCAGGCGCGCATCTAGAGTTAGTCAAGACAACATCAGAGTCGCGGCTAGAAATCGCAAAAATGCAAGCCGACGTAACCCGTCACGAAGGAAGCAATCTCAAAGCGCTGCAAGATGCTCAGATTCGCGGCAGAGTAGAAATAAACAGTGCCGAGCACGACCTTTCCAGAATTAGAGCGGACTACGAAAGTCACCCAACGCCGGAAGGGAAGCGTCAGCTTGAGCTGGCGGAGCGTAATGTCGCAAATGTAAAAGCCAATGTCGAATTTGAAGTATCAAAGCAGAAATACGAACAGGAAGCACAAATTGCGCAGCTGAAGATTGAATCAGCTAGAGTACGCTCGGAGATGGAAGCTACTCACCAGGTCGCTGCAGCCAAAGCTGAATTGGCAACGGCTCGGCACGAAGTCAGGCAAGATCCTGGCAATCCGGAAAGTCGAAGGCAGCTTGTTGAGGCCGAAGCCAAAGTAAGAACTGCCGAACTCGAAGCAAGCACAAAGCGAGAGCTGGCGGCGGTCAGAAGCGAACAGATGCCGGAGATCGTCAGAGCACAACGAGACCTGGCCATAGAACAGGCAAGACTAAGACGTTCACCGCTAGATGTCGAAGCACAAAAGGCAGTCGTCGAAGCACAAGTAAAGCTCGCAGAACTCGAACACAATCAGCGAATTACGAAAGCCGAGATTGAGGCGAAGTATCAAGTTCAGAGGTCCGAACTTGATGGTCGCCAGACAATTGCCAAATCCGAATTACAGCACAAACTCGAGATTGCAGACATCCAAGGCAAACTTGCGGAAGCTCGGTTAGAAGCGAAGAGTGATATATCCAAGCAAGGCTCCGTTCGGGAGCTTCAGCGCGAGCTCGAATCAACAAAAGCAGCAGCTGAAAAGCAAATGGTCGCCCTCAAGCAGGAAGTAAGCACCACAACCGCCCGGAAAGCTCTCGAAGCAGAAGTCAGTTTGTCGGTAGCTAAAGCTGAATTGAACGGTCAACTGCTAACTTCGAAACAAGAGGTGCTACTAGGGCAAGCACGCTATCGCGCCGAACTTGAGCCGCACAATCGCGAGCACCAGTTGCACATCGCAGCGCGAGAATCAATGCTCAAGATCGCAATCGCGGAAAGCACGCGAAATGTATCGATAGCGAAGGAAGATGCTGTCGTTAAGCTTATAAGCGCGGTTGCCGAAAAAGAGCCTCAAAACTCTCACCTTGCTGCCATGAAGAGCCTGGCTGAAGCCAACCATGCTTTCGTTAAGACAGACACGGAAGGCAAGCTGGCAATCGCAAGAGCCGAAGCCGGACTGCTGATGGCAAGACAAGAAGCTGGTCGCGACAGTCAAAAGCAAGAGTTGGCGAGAGAAGCACTGGCTCACCTAAATGCCGTGAAAGCAGAAGCATACTCCAAGAAGCTGAGCGCGCAAATGGAGCTGGATGCCAAACAAAACGCGCTTCATCGCTTAGTCGGTGCACCACCACCGAGGCCGGAGCAACAAGAAGCTCAGATCATTATCGCAACTAGGCGTAATTCGTCATCGGGTCTGGCCAGAGACCTTGGCGCAGTAGAAACTGTCCAGTCAATCTCTGCGCTACGCACAGCTCGTCCGGGCTGGAATGCAGAATCAACAAGCAAGTTCGTAAATCCGAGAGACGGTTCTAGTTGGGTCAAGAACGGCGACAACTGGCAACTCGTCAAAGGCGAGAAGGTATTCAACCTCAAGGGTCAGGTGGAGATAACCAGTCGCGGCTCACTTAAAATTGCCGATCGTGAATCGAGAACAGTGCGTATTGAACATCCCGACGGTAGAGTTACCATTCGCGGTGCCGACG
>CAZSNX010000255.1:3769-6635 GCA_964607945.1 uncultured Candidatus Obscuribacterales bacterium | reverse complement strand
AGCGTCCTGGGCCTGTCGTCCGCCAGCGTGTCGATCACCGTGCGAATGGCATCGATCGCCTTGAGCGGTGCCGGATATCTGCCCTTTGTTTTGATCCGCATAGACCTTTCTGCCGTGGCCAAAATTTTTGTCCATTTGGACTCGTCAAGATCGATCATCGCGGTTTGGCGCTCAGCGAGCTGCCTTTTAGCCTGCCGACCGCTCTGCATTAGTTCCAGCGCTCGTTGCTGGCAGCGCTCCAGCAGATCATCCGGTTTGACTATTTCATCGATCAGACCAAGCTCCAGAGCTCTGGCCGCACTTACCGGCTCCGACGAAAGAATCATCTCCAGCCCATTCTGCAACCCGATCAAACGCGGCAGTCTCTGCGTTCCACCCATGCCCGGAATGAGCCCCAGCCTCACTTCGGGCAGTCCCAGCAGTGTCATTTCCCAGTCAGTAGCTATTCTCTGGTCGAAAGAGAGCGCCAGCTCCAAACCTCCGCCAAGACAAATTCCGTTGATTCCAATTACGGTCGGTTTGTCCAGCGCTGCCACGCGATTGAGAATATCCTGACCGTTTCGAGACTTAGCTTCAGCCGTCTCGGCATCCGATACCTTCGAAATTTCGCGCAGATCCGCACCGGATAGGAAGGTGTCCGGTTTGCCCGATACCATCACGAGAGCCTTCACGGAAGAGTCATTTTCGACTTCAGTCAGCACCTGCTCGAGTTCGGCGGTTACTTCACTGGAGAGTGAATTCAACTTACCGGGACAATCCAATAGAACTACTGCTATTCCTGACGTTTTCTTCCGCAGGATGACTTGTTGCTTTGTTTGAGTCACCTTAATCCCTTTTTCCCTGTCGCATCTTCATGCCTCTTGCAATGAGCGCACCACCAGCTGCAAACGGTAAGAACATGATCACCAGCCCTAGCAGCGAAATAGATGGGAAGCTCATCACTACTTGCGACAGAACCGCAAATAGTATCAGTGCAAGCGATGCAACTGTAATTATCCAGCCGAGCCTGTTCTTGTAATCGAAGATCAGCAGCCCCACACCGATCATGAGTGGGATTATCGTAAGCCCGAATCCGACAGAGTGAAATCCCAAGAGTGACATGATGCCCGAGCCTACATGAACATGGTTCATGAACAAGAACAGCCCGAGCAAAAGCAGACCGAAACCTCCACACAAACAAAGATCCGATGCGGTCGAATCGCCGGCGGCATCTTTGCCTGGCACGTTAATTTCGGACTTCTTCTGACGAGCGGCCGGTAGCTGCGATGCCTCTTCGAGGCTGGCTTCCAGCTCTGCCAACTTTTCCTTGATCTCGTCTTCCGGTCTACTCATGACAACAGCGCCTTCCCGAGAGCGTGTTAGGTCGGGTCACCCGAATTACTAAGGATACCAGGTATATACTCCGATTTTGCCCAATACTATGGCTGAATTACCACCAGCTTAACTGTTGTTTTAATTGAATCTATTGCGTGTGACTGACGGAGCTTCGCTCCTTGAATCGTTGGGCAATCGGCATCCGCCAGCCGAAGCCGAAAGATTGAGCGGTCACCTTCAGTCCCGGGGCCGCTTGATGCCGCTTGTACTCATTACGGTCGATTCGATTGACAACATCCCGCACAACCTCGGCTCTATATCCCAAGGCAACTATCTCGTCGATTCGCTTCTTCTGCTCCACGTAAGCGTTAATGATGCCATCCAGCACTACATATGGTGGCAGAGTGTCTTGATCCAGCTGATTCGGTCTGAGCTCCGCTGATGGTGGTTTGTCGATAGTGGAGGACGGAATCACTTCCTTCCCTGCTTCTTCATTGATGTACTTGGCCAGGTCATACACCATCATTTTCGGCAGGTCGGATATCACCGCCAATCCGCCACACATGTCACCATACAAAGTGCAATAGCCCACTGCAAGCTCCGATTTATTACCGGTGGTCAAAACCAGATAGCCGTACTTATTAGACAGCGACATCAAGATGGTGCCACGAATTCTAGCTTGAATATTCTCCTCAGTCACGTCTCGCGGCATGTCGCTGAACGCAGGCGCAAGGATGGAATCAAAGGCGTTCATAGTCAACTCTATCGGTATCTCCTTCAATTCAATGCCAAGATTTTGCGCCAGACTTCGTGCATCATCGACACTGCCGCCGGAAGAATACGGCGACGGCATCGCCACTCCCAAGACATTCTCGCGTCCGACTGCATCGCAGGCGATTGCGCAAGTAACCGCGGAATCAATCCCTCCCGACAGGCCGATGACAGTTTTTTGAAACCCGCATTTGCGCATGTAATCCCTGGTGCCAAGCACAAGCGCTCGATAGATATTGGCCGTTCTGTCTTCCGGACAATCTTTGATCTCGCCCGCCTCGGCATCCAAATCCACTATCAGCAGATCCTCTTCAAAGGAGTTCGCTCTGGCAATTAAATCACCGTTGGCATTGACCACGATTGAGCGTCCGTCAAAGATCAACTCGTCATTGCCACCGACCTGATTGACATATATGACAGGAATATTGTGACTGCGAGCTTGATTTCGCACCAACTCGTGGCGTATGTGCTGCTTGCCTTCCGTAAACGGAGAGGCCGAGATATTGATTAGAACTCTCGGCTCGAACTGCGTTATAGAATCGATCGGATCGACCTGGTATCGCGGCCGGGGATAGAGCTCTCGATAGTTCCAGATATCCTCGCAAATAGACAGCCCAATAGACCAATCGTCAACCGCGCAATGGGCATAAGATTTTGCCGGTTCGAAATACCTGTCCTCGTCGAAAACATCATATGTAGGAAGCAAAGTCTTATGCTGCACAGCGCGGAGCTGGCCGCCATCGGGATCAGGCCCCGCTGATACGCCGCGCCGACCACGATC
>CAZSNX010000255.1:0-3759 GCA_964607945.1 uncultured Candidatus Obscuribacterales bacterium | reverse complement strand
CGGGATTGGGCTCGACGTAGCCGACCAAAACAGCCAATTCAGTCAGTTCACTGATTACTTTCTGTAATCCTTCCAGATTCGCCTTGATGAAACTGTCCTTCAAAAGCAGATCCATCGGCGGATAACCACAGATAGCCAGCTCCGGAAAGATGACCAGTCGTGCCCCGCCAGCGGCGGCACGCTTGCCGAAATCAATGATTTTCGCAACATTGTTCTGAAAATCACCGATAGTGGGATTGATTTGGGCGAGCGCTACTTTCATTGAAAAATCTCTGGATTAAATCCGGGGGCCTCGAGGAAATTATCTCATCAGAATTTGGTATGAATCAGTCAGGGACAGTCTTGTCTCTCCTGACCGTATTTATAAAGATGTTCTCAAGCGGAATAGACAGTCCCTTGCCAATATCTATAATGGTTATTACTCACTTACCAAGTGGCTATCCCTAGAAAGTTTGGTGAGCTATGAAAGCAGCCGTAGTAGGACTGTTGGTTCGGGCACTCTCGGTTTTGTCAGTCCTGTGTCTGACGCTGCCCGCCTTCGCCGGACACATTCAAAATCTATCTCCGGCTGGTCTTGCAGATGGTGCGGGCATCTGGGTTAATCTCTGGCATTGGCCGGACGGCGACCTGGACAGTTATTGCTCGAAACTGAGAGCTAACGGAATTCGCAATCTCTTTCTGCAAACATCGCGCAGCAATACCGAAGCTGTGCCGCATCCCGAAAAGCTCGGTCCGATTATCGAAGCCTGCCACCGGCACAATGTACGGGTGATCGCCTGGTCATTTTCAGAGCTGGACAACCCAAAGGCCGACGCTCAAAAACTGATCGCCGCTGCCAGCTTTCGCAGTGCGCTCGGACACCGCCTGGACGGGATTGCCGGCAACATGGAAAAAAATCTGGCTAAAGAGCGCGTCGAGACCTACAGCCTGCTTTTGCGAGAGAAGCTGGGGCAGAATTATCCGATGATTGCAGTCGTCTATAGTCCGCTTAATCGGGCACCGGCAGTGGCGCATATTCCCTGGAAGACTCTGGCGCAATACTGGGATGTCATAGCACCGATGACATACTGGGGCGGCAGATATCAGAAGCTGGACCCCTTCACTTACACGCAACTGACCGCCCAGACGGTGCGTAAACTGACCGGTAGGCACGATTTGGAGATACACCTGATCGGCGACGGCATGGGCACCACCAGCGAACAGGTCCAGCAATTCTTGAAAGCTTGCGGCACCGCAGAAGTAACCAGCGCGAGCCTATACCCCAATCACTTGCCCACCGGCGAACAATTGACTTGTCTCGGCCGCTATCGTGATTACTTTCCGTCCAACTCACGGTTTCGACTGGCTGCCATGCGCGAGCTGTGCCGAACCGGCTCGCTGGCTGTGCCACCAAATGGCGATCCATCACAACCGATCGCTCGCAACGAGTTTTACCGGTTAGTAGCCCGCCAATTGTTCCGGCGCAATCCGTCCGAAGATTTGTCCACGACGCAAGCGATGGAGATTTTGGATAATGCCGGGGTGTTGCCTGAGTTATTCGCAGCGGATGCTGCGCTCGAACAAGCGCTGGCCCAACCGGTAGACTCTTTGGAGGCAATTTCTTTGATTGCCCGTTCAATTGAGTTTCAGAGCAACAATCAAGCGGCTCACAGCAATCACAAAACGAATCAGTCAAAAGTCGCTCAGAAGCGCCGGGCAGACCGCTGGTTAGTCCAACCCGCCAGCGCCGAGGCGGCTCAACCCGCTGCCGCTCAAGTCAAGCTGGTCAATTACCTGGATGCCTCCCAGATGGTTCTTCAAGCACGAGCCGGATTGCGATAAGAACAGCAACAAATCGCTTCTAACCCGGTTCGAACTTTAGTCGTTCGGGTAGAACGAGAAGTAGATAACATGAGGAATCGAAAGCTCCATTAAATCTCAGAGCGCTCGCAACGCCGAGTGCTATTCTAGATATAACTTGAAAAAGAAGAATTTCCATTCACTCGAGTGTTTCCAAGGCCTTTTAAAGGACCTGCCATTTTTGTATTCAATTTCTGACATCTGGTTCTGTTTACTTCCGGTTTTCCCGGTTCCAGCGGAGGTACGCTCATGCACGTCGTCGTTACCGGACGCAACATCGACCTTACTCCAGCGCTCAAGGAGTATCTATCAGACAAGCTTCAACGAGCGCAGAAGCATTTCAGTCATCCACTCGATATCCAGGCGCTTCTAAGCGTTGCCAAGAACCCCTCGATTGCCAAGAACCAGACAGCCGAGGTCACTATCAAACTGAACGGCAACATCATTCGAGGCGAAGAGTCGAGCGAAAATATGTATAACTCGATCGATCTGGTAGCCGATAAGATCGAGCGTCAGCTACGAAAGTTCAAGACGAGACATTGGCAACGAAAGAAACCGCACGATAAAGAGCCCGATCTTTCCATCGATGTAAGTCCGGACGTCGACACCGATGAGGCAGTCAAGAAATCGTTAGCGACCGAAGAGATAAAGTCAAGAATAGTGCGCTCCAAGCGCTTTCCACTTAAGCCGATGACCCCGGAGGAAGCTTGCGCTCACATGGACTTGCTCGGTCATGACTTCTTCATGTTCGTCAACTCGGAAACCGGACATGTCAACACCGTTTATCACAGACGTGATGGTCAGTACGGATTGATCGAGCCCGAAGTTTAATCTGCTCGACTAATTGCAACCCACCGCCGGCGATGCAAGGCACCGCCTCAGAGTTTGTCGCAGCGTTCGTTCAAGCGTTCCGGAACAACTTTCTACCGCCCGCGTCAACTGAAATCGACAGGATTGCCAAGCACCATAAATTGCAACTGCAACTTACACTTTTAGTAAGTTCAGGGTTATTGTGGTGTAAGCATTTGCTTCGATCCTTTAGAATCCATAGTTGGAACAAAATGGTGCGGCGGGAAAGGACTGTCGGACTTCGTTTATCCGGCCGTCGAATTTCAGGGGTAAACTGTGATAATAGGCAAGCTTAAAACGAGAATTTTCATTGCAACTGCCGCGACGGTGCTTTGTTCGGGGTTGGCTGCAATCGGTATACTGCCAGGTGCCGGCTCCGCAAGAGCCGAATCGGCCCAAGCCGTTGATCTCAATAATGCCGGCGTTCAAGCACTCAATAAGGGCAACTTTCAACTTGCAATCCAAAACCTGGAAAAGGCTGTAAAAGCAGATCCGGGATATACGTTGGCCCGCCAGAACCTCGCCATTGCATATAACAACTACGGACTGCAACTGCAAAACAATCCAAAAGAATCAATCAAACAATTCCACAAGGCGCTCTTTTACGATCCCAGCAACAGCACGACCGGTGCCAACCTTGAAGGGATCATCCGCTACATGGGCAAAGATCCCAACTCATTTAAAGATCGCATTGCGCTTGCAAATGAAGCTCGCAACGCGTCTCCAAACGACTTCATCGGCGCCACCATCGAATACAAGGCGGCGCTGAAAATTAAAGACGATGGCAAAACACACGTCAGCCTGGGTGATGTCTATCGCGTGATGGAAATGACCGATCCGGCAATTGAAGAGTACAAAGCGGCCACGAGAACGGCTGATTCCGCCGAAATCGAAGTAAAACTCGGCCAAGCCTATCAAGCGAAGAAGGATCTGCCCAACGCCATTGCTGCCTATAACCGCGCCATTCAATACAAATCTGACGATCAAGATGTGCTCGATGCGTTGAAAGCAGGCTGGGATGAAGCTTTGAAAGAAGAACCGCTGGCTCCGGAAAACCATCTCGGACTTGGT
>CAZSNX010000254.1:4225-6644 GCA_964607945.1 uncultured Candidatus Obscuribacterales bacterium | reverse complement strand
CTGGTGAATAATAAAACCGGTGAAACATATCCCTTCGAGAAGAGCATCGAGTACTACCACGGTTACGACAGCGACGGCTCTTGGAGCGAAGGCGGCCGTGAGTCCAAAGTGATGTTCTCGGGTATTCCTGGCGGTCAGTATTACTTAAATCTGGACATGGAGAGCGGATCTTTCCAGGACCGGGATGCCAGAAAGCTTACGCTGACCGTAAGACGGGATGTGCCGACATTTTCGAATTATTTCTGGTGCCTCCTTTTCGTCTCGATCGTTCCTTGCCTGGCATGGTGGAGCAGTCGAAGTTTCGAAGTTGCTCGCTGGTCGGACAGCGATTTCTCACCTTATCCCTCTGGGTCAGATTCCGAGTAAGGAGCCCAAATTCGATGGTTCGATTTTACGTAATTTCTGGAGCGATAGTTTGCTTGGCGTTCATGTATGCGTCACAGTCCGGCATCGTCTTTTTTGGTGCTGAAGCGAACTCTCCTGCCAGGCCTAGGGGTCCGGGACAATTTCATAAGTAAATCGGAGGAAAGACATTGGAACAAGTATTTGCGCTCAAATATGTGGTGGCAGCGGTCGTTTATTCAGCGATCGGTATTGTCATCCTGCTTCTATCGATCGTCATTTTCGACAAGATCACTCCCGGCGATCTCTGGAAGGACATTGTTCAAGAGAAGAATTTGCCGCTTGCCGTAGCGCTCGGTTCAATGATGCTGGCTGTCGGTAATATCATCGCGTCGGCTATTCACGGCTAAGTAAGTGACATATCCGCTGCTCATTACTGCTTTTGCTATATCGACCTGCGGCTTGGTTTACGAACTGATAGCAGGAACCGTGGCTAGTTATCTCTTGGGGGATTCCGTCACGCAATTCTCAACGGTGATTGGCGTTTACTTGTTCTTTATGGGCATCGGCTCCTTTCTCTCGCGTTATGTAAACAGGAATATCGTGCTGACCTTCATACAGGTTGAATTACTTGTCGGCCTGGTCGGTGGATGCTCGGCAACGGCGTTATTCATTCTCTTCGAGCGAGTGGAGAGTTTCAGAATTTTACTTTACGGACTGGTCGCAATCATCGGTATCTTGATCGGGCTTGAAATTCCCCTATTAATGCGCATTCTCAAGGATCGCCTGGAATTCAAAGAGTTGGTATCGCAGGTCTTTACTTTCGACTATGTCGGTGCCTTAATCGCTTCCCTTCTCTTCCCGTTGATATTGGTTCCTTACTTGGGCTTGATCAGAGCATCCTTCTTGTTTGGACTGCTCAATGTATTGGTGGCAATCTGGACAATTTACCTGTTCAAATCAGAGCTGCCTTGGATGCGAAGCTTAAGAGCGATGGCATTCGTGCTCATTATCGGGCTCGTGTGCGGATTCGCCTTTTCCGACAAGCTGATGGCTTTTGCCGAGTCTTCGACCTTTCAAGATCCAATCATTTATTCGACTTCCACGCCCTACCAGCGAATTGTAATTACTGGTGGTGGCAAGGACGTTAAGCTCTTTCTAAACAATAATTTGCAGTTTAGCTCTCGCGATGAGTACCGCTATCATGAAGCGCTCATTCATCCGGCGCTGGCTAGCCTGAAAAATCCTCGCGACGTGCTTGTTCTAGGCGGTGGAGATGGAATGGCCGTCAGAGAGATTCTCAAATATCCCTCAGTGCGTTCGGTTACTTTGGTCGACCTAGACGGCGAAATGGTCGATTTGTTTCGAAATCAACCGGTATTTTCTCAGTTGAACAAGGGGGCTCTCAATGACCGCCGTGTTTCAATCATCAATCAGGATGCATTCACCTGGCTGAAGAAATGTCGAAGCTCTTTCGATATTGCCGTCGTCGACTTTCCGGATCCCAGTAATTTCTCGCTCGGCAAGCTATATACAGATACCTTTTATCGCGCCATTGCCAGGGTGCTCAATCCTTGCGGTCTGGTCGTGGTGCAGAGCACCTCGCCTTATTTTGCCAAGAATTCTTTCTGGTGCGTAGTAAGTACATTGGCATCAGTCGGATTGCATACAGCTCCTTACCATGCCTATGTTCCGTCATTTGGCGATTGGGGGTATGTGATCGGGTCTAAAACTCCTTTCCAGCTTGCTTCCAGTTATCCTGCCGACCTGCGCTTTGTATCGTCCGATACGGTCAAACAGTTGTTTTGGTTTCCGAAAGACATGCTTCCTACTGTCAGAACGGTCAATAAATTGAACAATCAATCGCTCGTTCATCTGTTTGAATCTGAATGGGGAGAGTATGCCGAGGCCCATTAGCCGCTCGCTCTTCTTGCAAGGACTGCTTGGACTGGCTGCAAGCGTGGCTGCCGGAAAGTTTTTGTACGATTGGACCAGGACTAAGATTCGCTGCAAGATGCTTGGACCTGCACTTTCCCTCGGTCATCAGGTTCGCGACGGAGCGCTCAGCGGACGAAAG
>CAZSNX010000254.1:0-4215 GCA_964607945.1 uncultured Candidatus Obscuribacterales bacterium | reverse complement strand
ACCAGCCGAAGCCTGCAGAGTAACGATAGTCGGTGCCGGCATTTCCGGCTTGTCGGCCGGTTGGTGGCTAAAGCGGCAAGGCATTACCGACTTCAAAATTCTCGAATTGGAAAGTCATGTCGGTGGCAACTCGGCAAACGGAAGCAATAATGTCAGCGCCTATCCGTGGGGCGCTCATTATGTGCCACTGGCGAATCAGGAATCCAGATATGTGCGGATGCTGTTCGAGGAGTTGGGCATTATCCAGGGATTTGACAAGGCAGGCAGACCAATCTACAACGAGCTGTTTCTTTGTCACGAGCCTCAAGAACGCCTGCTAAAAGATGGGTCATTTCAGGAAGGACTGGTGCCCAAGCGCGGGCTCCAGAAGTCGGACAGTTTGCAAATTGCCCGGTTTTTCCAATCTGTCAAACGCTTGAGAAGCGCCGTCGGTTCGGATGGCAAACCGGCATTTGCGATTCCGCTCGATTTGAGCTCTGCAGATGAGGAGTTCGTTTCTCTGGACAGCATTTCAATGGCGCAATGGTTGCAGGACAACCAATTCGATTCGGTGCCGCTGCTTTGGTATGTCAACTACTGCTGTCGGGACGATTATGGCTCGGCCGTCGACAAAGTATCCGCCTGGGCCGGGCTGCACTATTTTGCCGGCCGGCGCGGAACGGCCGCAAATGCTGAAAATAACTCGGTCCTGACCTGGCCGGAAGGCAACGGATTCCTCGTGGAGAAGCTCCGACAGGGTCTGACCGAGCAAATAGTTTCCGGTGCTCCCGTAATATCTGTCAGCGCAACCGAGCAAGCGGTGGAGACTGTGTTTCTCGACACCGCCAGCGGACGGTGCAAAGCGACGCGTTCTGAGCAGCTCATTTTTGCAGCACCGAGATTCATCGCCAAACACTTGGTCAAAGATCAACTTTCAGAATCTCGAGTCGATTTCGATCACTTGACCTATGCACCTTGGATGGTGGCAAACATCACGCTCAACGGTGTACCGCGCGCGCGCGGAGTGGCACTGGCCTGGGATAATGTCAGTTACTACAGCCGATCGCTCGGTTATGTCGTGGCTACTCATCAAAGCATCACGACCAGACCAGGCACTACCGTCATTACTTATTATCTGCCGTTTTCTGACATTAGCCCTTCTTTAGCGCGCAAAGAGCTACTGTCCAATTCGAGCGATCACTGGTCTGAGCTGATTGTGGCGGATCTGGAGCGCATGCATCCGGATATCAGAAGGGAGATACTTTCGATTGAACTGTGGCCTTGGGGACACGGCATGATACGGCCCTCGGTCGGCTTCATCTGGGGAGGCACTCGCCGTCAGATGAAGGAGAACAACGGCCGGGTGTTTTTCGCCCATTCGGATATGAGCGGCATCTCGAATTTCGAAGAAGCTCAATATCAGGGTGTTAAGGCTGCTGAAGGCGTACTGAGTCGGTTGAGGCAGGCATGACGCAATCGTTGATCGAGCCTCGAGCAACTAGGGTCTGGGCGCAACCGTGGCTGTCGTCGGCCGGCTTCGACTGCTGCCTGATTTTGGCACCGGCATTTATGACCGCTTTGGTAGCCTTGGTCTTCAAAGAGCGTTTGGAAAACAGCGACAATCTTCCGCTTTGGGCCTGGGTAACTTTTGTACTGTTTATCGATGTTGCGCACGTTTACGCCACCTTATTTCGGACCTATCTGGATAGCCAGTCGTTTGCCAAGAATAAGACTGTGCTGCTTGTAGTGCCGGCAGCTTGCTGGGTGATTGGCTGTCTGCTCTATTCGGTGGACGGACAGCTGTTTTGGAGGTGTCTGGCTTATCTGGCTGTATTCCATTTCGTTCGCCAGCAATTCGGATTTGTAGCGCTCTATTCACGCGGCGATCCGCCTGTCCTGCGCAAGTTCAAATGGCTGGACAGTCTTTGCATATACGCGGCAACCGGATATCCGCTGCTTTTCTGGCATGCTCATCTTCCGCGCAATTTCAATTGGTTCGTCAGCGGAGATTTTGTCGAGTGTGTGCCGGCTTCATTGGTGACTTTTGGTTTAGCTGCTTACTTGACGGTGTTGTTTCTCTATCTGGCAAAGGAGTTGTTGCTTCTGGCTCGCTGCCGATTTATCAATCTTCCTCGTAATCTCTTGATTGCCGGCACTGTCTTAAGCTGGTGGGTCGGAATCGTGGCGCTCAACTCCGATATGGCTTTCACCATGACCAATGTTGTCAGTCACGGCATACCCTATATGGCTCTAATCTGGCTTTACCATCATCGGAGTCCGACAGCGTCCAGCGGTTTGGATGGTGGTACAGGAATGCCGGCTATGTGCTCGACCCTTAAGAAGCTTGCGCTTTCCTTTGGGCCGGCTTTCCTTCTGTTCCTGGCGTTCTTTGCTTATCTTGAAGAAGGACTGTGGGATGGCATGATCTGGCGCGAGCACCTTAGCATCTTTCCGTTGTTTAGCCAGCTTCCGGCGATTTCAGAACCAGCTTTGTTGGCAATTTTGATACCACTCTTGTCTCTGCCCCAATCCACGCACTATGTTCTCGACGGTTTCATCTGGCGAGTCAAGGACAGGAGCAGCACCTGGTCTGCCTGAATGACTGGGAAAGTTCAAGGGCGTCCAAGGAATTGCTAGCCGACAATTATCTTCGGGCGTTGAATTGGATTCGGTTCGACTTCTCGCAAAATCTCGCGCGTCACCGGAGCTGTTTCGCCTTCGCCGAGAAAGATGTATTTGACGACATAGCTCAACGGATGGCCCTCTGTCCATCCAAAATAAGCATGTGGTATTGTGCTTGTTCGATTTCTCAAATGCAGCAAAATTGCCGCAATTGCATTTGGAATTGCCGGGCTTTCGCAACGTAAGACGGCAAATCCTTCTACCGAATGACCGCGAACATGCAAGCAATCGCCGCTGAATTCGGATGGGTCCGTCAGGCTGACTTCCAGAAAAATGAAAGAAGCTTCTTCCTTCGTCAGCTTATGGATGTCCCGAGTTTCCGACTCCTTATTTGAGTAATCCGTGCCACCGGGACGGTGCGCCAGCAAGCAGATCTGTCCGGATTCCTTAAGCACTTCGTCGATTAGGTGATTGGCTTCGGCATCGAGGTCTACAGACTGAATGCGCAGCTCCAACGAGCGCATCGCCCTGGAAAACAGCGATGTCACGAGAATGGTTGCAATGAAAAACGAGGCGATTTGCAGACCTTCCGGTCGCTCGATCATATTGGCGATCGAGGTGTAAACGAAAACCAACAAAATGGTGGAAAAGGCTATACGGTTGATCACGCCGCGTTTCCAGGTGGAAAGAAAGACTGCAAATGCGGCAGACGTAAACAAGACCAGCACGCCGGTGGCATAGGCGCCGGCCTGAGCGTCGACATCGGCTCTGAAGATGATTGTGACTGCAAAGGTAATCAGGGTGAAAAACAGAACCAGCGGTCGCTGTGCGCGTGCCCAATTGGGAGCCATGCCGTAACGCGGCAGATACTTGGGTACCAGATTGAGCAGACCGGCGATTGCGGAAGCCCCGGCAAACCATAAAATCAATATGGTGCTGACATCGTAAACAGTTCCCCAGCCTTCGCCCATATATTTGTGAGCGAGATAAGCCAGAGCCCTGCCGTTGGCCTCTCCACCGTCGGCAAAGAGCGGTGCCGGAATCAAAAGCGTCGTCAGTACCCCGCCGAAAAGAAGGAAGACTGCCATGATCAAGGCAGCCGTCAGCAAAAGTTTCCTGGCGTTACGGATTCGCCCTTCCGGATGTTCGATCGTGTCGGATGGGTCTCCCTTGACCAGCGGCATCACTGCAACGCCTGTCTCGAATCCTGACATTCCCAGCGCGAGTTTCGGAAACAATATGAGCGACAGTCCAATCATTTCGGGTATCGAGTGATACTGCTTGAACAGATTCGTCTGCCAGTTGACCAAAAGATCCGGGTGGGCGGCGACCTGCATGGTTGCTACCGCTATCACCACCAGGTTTGAGATTAAGTAAAACACCACAATGCCTACGGAGAAGCCAATCGCTTCTCGGAATCCTTTAATGAATACTCCGCCTAGAAGCGCCAGCATAAATAAAGTCGTGGCGATGCGATTGCCAAGCCAGACAGGGCAAAGCGGATTCTCCACGATGTGGGCGGTAGCATCGGCCGCTGAAAGAGTGATGGTAATAACGAAGCCGGTAGCGGCAAATCCAAGCAGGATTAATACCAATGTCTTTCCACGCCAGCCG
>CAZSNX010000253.1:4863-6671 GCA_964607945.1 uncultured Candidatus Obscuribacterales bacterium | reverse complement strand
AAACAATTTCGTATTCATCGATTCAGTACACCCATGGGACTAACAATCCGTTTGACATTCGAACCGGCCTTAGCAATTCAAGCGAGCAGGTATTGGCCAAACATTATCCACTAGATTACCATATCGGGCTCGAATCGGAATGAAGGGCCCGGCCTCACGTAAAGAACGCTTTGCCTCAAAAGATCGCCACTACAGCTGGTGGCACAACGAAGGCGGTTCACAGCCACTTGGAACTGCTCTGGCAACGCTTGATTCCTTCCATGTCTCCAGCTTGATCGTACATCTCGATCGCATCGCTCCAAGCTTTGGCTTTTTCGAAACAGTCTCCGGCACGCTGCCATTGTCGCACCAATTTGTAACACTGCCCGGCCTTTTGCAACTGTCCGTCGAGCTGATACAACTCGGCGGCGAGCGCCAGCTTATGATCCTTTTCGAAACAATCGGCCGCCTTGCCCAGGATCATCGCTTGCTTAAATCGATGTCCCGCCAGCATGAAATGTCCCAGGTGCTCATAGACAGCGGCAGCGAGATCCGGTCTTTCCTTTTGCTCGGCCCACACAGCCAGATCGAGCCTGAGATCTCCCTGTTTACCGCCGGAAGACGGATCCGATTTGGCTACACTTCTAACCAGTTCAAGGGCCGGAGCGATCTGATTGTCCAACAAGTAGAGGCGCGCCGCATCGACCTTCCGGCTCAACTTAGCCAGCATGGCAGCAGCCGCAGAATAGTTTCCGGACTTGAGATAATAATCCGCCGCTTGATTCCATTGCTCGCCTTTTTCGAAACAGTAAGCTGCCTCGCTCAGTCCATTTACCCTTAAATAGTATTCAACCGCTCTCGGCAGATCTCCCAATCGTTCACAACAACGTGCCAACCGGGCCCAGTCTTCCAGTTCCGACAGCAACGGCAGTGCTTTGATCCAATCTTGCGCACTCTCGAAGCACTCAGCTGCCTTCTGCTTATTGCCAATTGCGATATAGATCTCTCCGGCCTTCGACCAGCTCTTCATTCTTTCGTAAGCGGCGGCGGCAGTTTGCAAATCTCCTGATTTCTCAGCACATTGCGCAACTTCCTTCAGGCGTCCGGCTTTGGCATAGAGCACACGCGCCTGCTCGTACGACTCCGCCTGTTCGTAACATTCGGCCGCTTCCGCCCAGCGATTCAATGACTCCAGTAGCTTGGCAGCTTTAGCTGGTTGCTTAGCGGACAGGAAGCAGCGCGCTGCATCCAGTTTGTCTTTCACTTTCAAATACATCTCGGCAGCGGCATCAAAGCGCGAGCACTTGCCATACAAATCGGCAGCTTTCAGCCACTGTCCCTTTAACTTAAACAAGTCTGCCGCTTCCAGCCAACTTTCAGCTCGCTCGTAGTAAGTGGCAGCTTGGGCCGTATCTCCAGCCTTGGCAAAGTTTTCGGCCGCCATCAACCAGTTTTGAACGATCGCATACAACTCGCCGGCACGCTGATTCAGTCCGGTTAATGCGAAGCAACGAGCAGCATCAGCTAAAGCATGATTCTCCTCATAGTATTGCGCTGCTTCTTCAAGTTTCCCTTCCTGCTCGAGACAATATGCAACCTCGCCGGCAAGATTGGCCAGCTTGAGGTATGGAACAGCCTCGCTATACCGCTCAAGCGACTTGTAGGCCAGACCTAAGCTCACCCAGTCACGGCATTTCTTCCACAAACGCAAAGCTTGCTCCTTGAGCGCCGTTCTTTCACCTTCAGAAAGCTCGAATCCCTTTTGGTCGGATCCCTTCTGCCACTCATCCCAAGACTCCTGCGCCTTCACTCGCTCCAGAAAAATTACG
>CAZSNX010000253.1:0-4853 GCA_964607945.1 uncultured Candidatus Obscuribacterales bacterium | reverse complement strand
CATCATAGAAGTCATTTAGCGCCCTGAGGGCATCATCGCGGCGCAGCTGGGTGAGTTCCAGCAAAATGTCAATCTTGTCACCCAGAAATTGTTCTAGGCGGCTCCAATCTTCATCTGTCAGATAGATCAAAAGATGTTTTCTGGCTCTCGTCACTGCCATATACCAGAGATCGAACAGCCTGGACAGTAAGTCTTCACCGGTTGCTTGATCGACATCGGCAAGCGAGCTGAACAAGCGATAAAGAATGCAGTCTTCGAATTCCATGCCTTTGCTTCGGCGCAATGGCATAAGGAACAATCCGTCATCAAGCGGCAACTGCCGTCTGATTGACTTCAGATCGCCTTCGTTTTCGAACAGCACTACCAGCGGAGCGGGCAACGCAGCATTGCCAGTTGCTCCGACATCTTTCAGGAACTGCAGAAAACTCGCTTCACTACCGACAACAATCGACGGTTTAGGTAAGGAGAACTGCGGCGGCAGACCGAGATCGACAGTCCCTTCCGGCGCGCATTCTCGAATGAATTTGCTTAGATTGAAAATTTCCAGAGTGTTCCTGAAATTGTTGTGCAACTGCACTTTCATCATCGCCTTCGGGCGATGCATCGTTTTCAGAATATCTTCAATGTACGAGTCTACTTCCTGCCAGCGAAATCCGGATCGACTGATATTTTGATTGCGATCACCAGAGAGGAAAGGAAAGCTCAAGCGGTCCTTATTCAACTTGCATTTGTTTTCCCAAAACAGCAAGATCGACTTCCACTCGAGCTCTGTGAAATCTTGAATCTCGTCGATAACTATCCAAGTAGCCCGCCTATCTCCGGACAGGATGGCGGTATCCTTCATATTTTGATAGCAATAGCGGATCAAGTCGGCTTCATCCTTTTGATTGCAACGAGCGAGCCGACTCTCGTAAATTTGAAAGATCTCCATTATCTCGTCGAGATTTTTCGGACTTGTTCCGTAACCCTTGAAAATTCGCCGGTAATCTTCATCAGACTGAGGAAACTTATCAGTTCCTGGGACAAAGCGTCCCTTTAAGATTGAGTAGATGTAGCTGTAAGTATCCTCCGCATCAATGCTGCGGCTCCAGCGAGACTTCGATTGAATTATCTCTGCAAGCATCCTTAGACTGGCGTCCTTTTCAATCCATTGCCAGCTCTGAGAATTCATGTCCAGATTGCGTCGCAAGTAATCACGACAGAACTGAATGTAAGAGAAAACTCTCAGTCCTCCCGAGTCCTCCTTTTCGTCGGCTTCTTCGTCTCCGACAAGATTGACTTTATAGCAGCGGCAGACGCATGCTAGCTCATCTTGATAAGTAAAGAAGAAGATATCGTCGTCTGGGTTGTGCTCGTAGAGATTGAGCGCATGAAAAAGAGCGAGCGTCGTCTTTCCAGTGCCGGCTGAGCCACGCACGACAAAAGCTTTGTCTGTTTTGCTGATTAACCTCTCCTGCTCGTCAGTCAAACGAAGATAGCGATCGATATTCCTCTCGAAAGCCGAGAACTTTGCTGGCTCGACCAGCACGAAATGTGGTACCTCGAACAGCAGTAGCCCATCAGTCAGCTCCTCATTATCCGCCAACTGAGTTTCGTGATCGAGCTCGCCCAGCGGCTTGGCTCCAGCTCCCCAAGCATCGACCGGCTCGAGAGCCTCCTGGTCGCTGGAAAGATGAGCCGGAATACTGATACGGTCTACTCGGTCATAGGCATCATCGTGATGATTGGCATCCCAGATTACCAATGACCGCTTGTCGCCTCGAGAGAACATAGAAAAGATCACCCGAATTTCGACATTGACGCGTGCTGAGTACACTTTGCCCTTGCGAGTGTGCAACTTTTCAACTCTCAGCCCTTTCAAATCGAAACGGCCGGAACGCAATTTCTCGACCAGGTCCCAGAACTTGCGCACATAGGCTGGCGGCAATATCGAGTTGAGTGCAACTCGCACGCGCGGAGCCATGTATACGGTGTCAAATCGCACCATCGTCCTCTCTTGAGACGGGCCGGTCAAGGCCGGCTCCTCCTAGAAAAATTCTAGTACATGAGTTTGCACCGCGATTAACAGGTCAATTCATATGCGAAGCGAACATTTTTAGACCGCCAGTTATCAAGGGTTTCAAGGGTGGGAAAGCAGTGCATATATCAATCGGATGGGACTGTTACCAATAAGCAACGGCAGCTCGATTACGACAATCGAATGACCGTTTAAGCCGCTGTGCAAGAAATAGCACCGGTTGTGCTTTGACTTGCCTGCATACGGAGGACCCTGCCATGAAATTTCGTTTGAGAGCCGTCGTTACAGCCTCGGTCTTGACTCTGGTCGGACCGGCTGCCGGTGGTGCTTTGGCCATTGAGCCGACCGCCGTGACACCCGACGACAATCTCAGATTTATGCTGCCCTTAAACGGCTTTTTAGAGAAGGGAAGCAACAATACTATTGCACTTAAGGCACTGCCGGCGACACCACTGCAGGCAGTAGACGGCAAAGCAGATGGCGACGGTCCGATCGTAATTGACAACGATGAGTTGCAAGCGACTGAGACGATAGACCCCGCCCAATGGCAGGAAATTCCCGACGCCGAAGGTAAGACTCAAATCAACAGCGGTGCTCGATTTCCAGTCAGCATCTTGAACGAACTGACCAGCAAGACGGCAAAATGCGGAGATCCAATTCAAGCTCGCTTGAAGGTCGATCTTAAGATCGGCGGCAAATTGATCGCCGGCAAAGGAACTGTCGTCAATGGTCATATCTCTAGTGCCGAACGTGCGCGCGCCATACTGCATTCCGAGCTGTCGGCCAAGCGCTGGATGCGAGCCAATGGAGCATTGGGCATCCAGTTCGATGAGATTGTTACGGAATCAGGCGAGCACCTGCCATTGGTAGCAGCACCGGCCCGTCAATCGCGCATAGTCAACAACACCGGGGAAGGACGCGTGCTGGGCATTAACGATCGCGGAGAGATAGTGACACCACTTTCAATCCAACTCAAGCATCAGGCATTGCACCTGGCAATTCGCGGTGCAGCATCGGCCGGAGGAGTTTTCAGCATGGGTGCAGTTCCGCTGGCTTACGGATTGGTCGGAGCGATCAACCCATCTTTTGCTTTCCTCCATCCAGTCGGAAAGAACGTGCCGCACCGAAGATTGAAAGGCTTTGCAATGGGTGTCGTGAGCGGATTGCCAGGCGGGTTCTTGATAGCCGACTCAATGATTCACGGACAGGAGGCAGTAATTAAGCCGGGAGACGAATTCCTCGCCGAATTCCAACAGAACTTTACCGGCGAAGCAGCTACGAATGCTGAGCTCGTGCCTGGCGCCAGCAAGAAAGTTCATGGCGAAGTGGTCAAAGAAAAGTCAAACAAGTAAGCAAGCTGTTCGGTCATACCACCATTTAGTCAGCTTTCGGGAAGGCTATCTCGACCACAATCTCTTTACCATCGCCAGTCACCGCTACCGTGCCGTGATGCGCCTCAATTATCTTTCCGGCAAGCAGCCAGCGTATCCGGCTGCTTGCCGGCTCATTTAATTCGGTACCAGCCAGCGAGTTTCTCCGGCAGGCAAGCGCAGCGTTCTTACTTTGACAATGACGAGCTTGAATTCGAAGCTTTACATTTTGGCTCAGACTGCAAGTCACCTTAATGCTCAGCGGCTGGCAAATCAGGAGTTCTTTCATAATTGCTGACAGAGCAATGCTCAGTCGTTCGAGGTCGGCCTTCAACCGAACGGAGGACGACAGGTCATTCAAGTCCAGGAAGTCAGCCTGGTCATTGAGCAACTCGGCCGTCCTGGCCAGAAGCATCCCGACATCGACAGTCTGTTCTTCAAATTCGAGATTGCCCGAGTCCAATCTTTCAAGATCTAGAATATCGTTGACTAAGTCCACAACGCGCTGGGATTCTTGATTGATCTGCTGAAATGAACCATCGAGCTCGGCAGACAACTTTCCATAGACTCCTTTGACTGCCAATAGAGACATGCCCGAGATGCTCGTAATCGGAGACCGCAGATCGTGAGTAATAATTGCAATAAACTGCCTCTTCAAGCGCTCCAAATTCTTTCTCGTTGTGACATCATGCGCCACACAAAAGAAGACTTCCTCATTTGAGGACCAACTGAGCGACCAGTGGAGCTCAATTGCTCGATTATCAACCCTGATGCTCGTTTCAAACTGACGAGGCTCGCCGGTTCGCTTTGCCTGCTCAAGGGCGAACCGGGCAGCTGAGGCCTCCTTTTCATCCAGGATATCGAAAAGAGCAAACTCAGGCGATCTCAGACTGTTCGAACCGAAGACTCGCGCAGTAGCCTGGTTGTATGTGGACAAATGACCGGATTCACTTAAGGCGCAAATCAAATCGCTGGCACTGTCCATAAATGCTCGCTCTCTGGCCCTTTGCTCGATAATTCTGGCGGCAGTAGCGTGGAAGTCTCTATCCAAGCGGGCCACCTCGTCATCGCCGGGCTGGGGCGGCCAGAGCGGCAGGCGTTCTGCAAATCTCTTGCTGTTGTCGGACAATCTTTTCAATCTGCGGACAACATCACGGCTGAAGATTATTGCCAGTCCAAGCGCGGACGCGCAATTGATTAACAGCCCGGTAGCAAGTATAACCACCAATTGAGACCTCATCTTGGTCTGTTGGCTTAGCGCTCTGTGATGGCGCTCTTCCAATAGAGCTAGCAACTGCTCAACCTTTTGCGCAACGCTGTCTGTAAGACTCAGCACTTCACCAGCAACAACCCAACCTTGGCTGGTCGTCAGTCGTCCTTGCTGCGACAGAGCCACAACCTCTTTCACCCTGTTTACGAGAGGTCTTAATGCAGCAATTGAAACATTAGCAACCGCTCTTGCCTGC
>CAZSNX010000252.1:0-6693 GCA_964607945.1 uncultured Candidatus Obscuribacterales bacterium | reverse complement strand
TTGAAATTCACCCGGGCGCAACCATTGGCCGGCGCTTCTTTATCGATCACGGTATGGGCGTAGTGATCGGTGAAACTACAATCGTTGGCGACGACGTCGTCCTATACCAGGGCGTGACGCTGGGAGCAGGCTCCGCAGCCAGGCAGGGGCGTGAAACGAGAGGGCATAAGCGCCATCCGACCCTGGGAAATGGAGTTGTCGTCGGAAGTAATGCCGAAATCCAAGGCGATATTAGTATCGGCGATCACGTAATGGTGGCCTCCGGCTCAATCGTGTTGAAAGACGTTCCACCCAACTCGGTTGTGGTCGGTGTACCCGGTCGTGTGATCTACCACGACGGAAAGCGGGTGAAAGATGATGTACCCGATCTCGAGGCGGAAGCGATTAAGACTCTCAAAGATCGATTATTGAAACTCGAGAAACTGATCTCCAAATTGACCGAGCGCATCGAATCTACGGCCGGAGCCGAGCAACCCGGACAGAAGCCGTCGGCCGACGGCAGCGCGGAACAATCCGGAGCCGGAATGGAAGCTGTCGATGTCTTCCTGCATGGAGCGGGGATTTAGTTTATGCCGTCACGTGGAAAGACTAAATCAGCCAGGTAGAATTACCGGTGAGATGACATCCTGTTCACGAAGGGAAGCGCTATGGCAGAATCCGAGATCGAAAGAGCGTTTGCGACTCTTGCTGATGCTTTGACAACAACAGAAAGCGAGATCAACGAAGAGATCTCCTTGATTGAGCAACAGATTGAGGAGCTCAGAGGAAGGATCATCGAGCTTCAAGGCAAACAGGAAACGCTCTCCTCTGACCGTTCAACAATCCAAGAGATGTACAACAAGTATTGCGGTGAGGAGAACAGCGGTAGCGCCGTCGAGTTTTGATCGTGTCTGCATTTCGTTATCGGCAATTTCCTCTAAACTAAAAGAATAAAGCCCTTCGTTTATCAGATACTGCTTACTCTTTCGTCATGACTGCGATCTCCTGCCCATATTGTGGAGCGGCGATGAACCTTCCACTCAAATTCTGCGTATCCTGCGGCAGAACTCTTTCTTCCAAAGAATCGTCGAAACTAGGCGGGCTTAAACAGGTCATTCGCGCCGGTATTACCAAAAAGCTGGAAGACAATCAGAATTCCTCAAATTACGGGCGCGCTAGAAGATCTTACGGCTTCGAAAAAGGGCTGCGGCAGTTCTTTCTTACTCTCACTTACATCGTCGCCACTATCCTCCTTTATCTAGTGGCGATTAGCTATTGCATGAAAGATCCTAAGGTTGCAGCGATGGTGCACGGTCTGCTGTCTCAACCTGCGCATCACAGTTTCGAGCCGATTAGAAGGCTGCCTCGACACAAATCCACTTCGCAAGCCGATCCGTCCGGAGACGAAGTTCATAACGACACACCGAGTCGCGTCGAAGATTCGACTTCAGCTCGACACAAACACCATCATCACGCGCGCAAACCGGAGCGCCGGAATTAATCGTCACTTCCGGATGCAGGCGGCGAAGCGGCTGGAATCTCTTCCTTGCTAATCAGCCTGACAATTCCCATTTCAATCAACAACTTGAATTCTTCTTGCTTCCACGACTTGCGCACGGTCGGAGAGTGATACAGAGTTGCTCGCAGAAGTTTGTCACCAGCGCTGGTGATTTCATAGATATATTCCTTCTTGTAATACGGGGGCGCCTTGACCGCGACCAGCTGACCTTTCTTGATCTCCTCGGGCTCTACTGCCGGTCTCTTAATGACCACACGCCTGATCTCTTTTTTCTTTCCGTCTTGGGAGTCCATCGTCAGCTTCCTCTGTTAGACGAGACTGAATGAAGCGCGCCGACTGGAATCAGACGCCGACCAATTGTTTGCCGATACTTACGCGCTGAAGCTGGCTGGTACCTTCATAGATTTGAAGCATCTTCGCGTCGCGCATCAATTTTTCGACCGGATACTCGCGAGAGTACCCATATCCACCATAAATCTGGACGGCATCCGTGGCTACCCGCATCGCCATATCCACGGCAAAAGACTTGGCGATCGCCGCTTCCTTGCTGTTTGATTTGCCGCTGTCGCTCAGCCAGGCTGCCTGCCATGCAAGTAATCTGGCAGCTTCTATGTCCTTTGCCATGTCCGCCACCATAAAGCTGACCGCCTGATGATTGGCGATTGGCTGGCCGAAAGTAGTTCGCTCTTTGGCGTATCTGATGCAATGCTCCATTGCCGATCGCGCCAGTCCGATCGCCGCCGCAGACAGCAGCGGGCGGGTACGGTCCACCGCCGCCAGATAGATCTCTGTCCCTTGCCCTTCTGCCCCCAACAGATTGCGAGCCGGTACTTTCAAGTCATTTAGAGTCAGACTGCGAGTATCACTGGCGCGATGGCCGAGCGTAGGCTCACGGTCTCCCACTTCAATACCGTCGGCATCAGCATTCACCAGAAACGCCGAGATTTCCGGCCCGCCGTCAGCCGCTCCGGTACGGGCCAACAACAGGTACCAGCGCGCCACTCCGGCGCTGGCGATCCAAGACTTCCGGCCATTAATCACATACTCGTCGCCAACTCGCCGGGCGGTAGTTTGAATTGCCGCAGGATTTCCTTGAGCCGATGGTTCCGTCGAGCAGAAGGATGCAAAGCCGAGTTCAGCGGTCAGGGGCTCCAGAAACTGCTTTTTCTGCTCATCGCTGCCTGCCACTATCACCGGTGCGGTTGCCAGATTGTTTGTCTCCAGCACCATCGAAACACCGGTGCAAGCTGCTCCCAGTTCTTCAGAGATCAAGCAGGCATCAGCTACGGCCAATCCCAGTCCGCCCCATTGCTCTGGGACCAGTACGTTCATCAGTCCGATTTCCCAAGCTTTGCGCAAAATCTCCAGAGGGAACTCGCCGCTGCTATCGAGATGCGCTGCATTTGGCGAAATCTCCTTTTGAGCGAAGTCTTTCGCAAGCTGCAGATACTGCTTCTGCTCATCCGTTAGCTTGAAATCCACCATGACTTTCGATACCCTCCGATCGCCTTTCTCCGGCAGAACGCCACTTTGAAACCGGGTTAATACAGTTCTAAGCTAGAGTTCACTGCTCCATATTGTATTAGCTATACCTTGAAATTATCGGACTTCGAGCAGACTGGTACGATTCCGACTAAAATTATCTTCATTCATACAGGCAGAATCCTAGCAGGTTCCACTTGACCACAACCAGCCAAAATCGTCATCATAGCTAGTTGTTGCCAGTCCCAACCGAGCAAGCCATTCAAGGTGAAAGCGTGGGAGTTCTAATCGCACCGTCAATTCTTTCAGCAGATTTCGCCAACCTCGGCGCCGACATCAAGCGCGCCGAAGCGGGAGGGGCTGACTGGATACACGTGGACGTGATGGACGGACATTTTGTCCCCAACCTGACGATCGGCCCACCCGTGGTCAAGGCGATTCGCAGCGTCACTGCGTTGCCGCTCGATTGTCACCTGATGATCACCGACCCCGACCGATATCTTGCAGACTTTGCTAAAGCCGGAGCAAGTCATGTCACGGTACACGCCGAGGCTTGTATTCACTTGCAACGTACGCTCAGCCAAATCAAATCATTAGGAATGAAGGCCGGGGTAGCGCTTAATCCTGCGACACCGGAAGATCACCTGGCATATGTCGTCCAGGATTTAGAGCTGGTATTGGTAATGACGGTCAATCCCGGCTTCGGCGGACAAAAGTTTATCGGCGAGGTTGTTCCGAAAATTTCGCGAATTCGCCAAATGCTCGACGACGCCGGAAGAAGCAATGCTGTGATTGCAGTGGACGGCGGTATCGACGCCACTACCGCCGGCATCGTGCATGCTGCCGGAGCCGGCGTTTTGATCGCGGGCAAAAGTGTTTACGGAGAGGCGGACCTGTCAAAAGCTATTGCAAGACTCAAAGAGAGCTGCTCCAGCAAAGCGTCAGCATAAGTAACGAAGGATAAACAGGATGAATATGAGACTAACTGACAAGACGACGATCAACAAGGAGCTCGACATGGTAAAGAAGTCCCTGATAACCCTTTCTATCTGCTGCATGCTTGCACCAGCAGCGGTGGCAAGAGAGGATTGGATAATGGACACATCCGGAATCGGCAAGAGCCACAACGGCGTGATCAGCTCCGACCAGTTTTTGGAACTTGGCATGAATACGCCTAACTCGCTGCGCCTGGAAGGCGAACAGTCTTTGAGAATGGGACACCTGGACAGAGCAATCATGGTGCTGCAGCGCTCGGTTGAAATGGCTCCCCTGGACATCGACGGTCGCATTATGTACGCGACCGCGCTGGAACAGAAGTTGGTCGGCCAAAAAGAAAGAGATCCCGCCTTGTTCAACTTCTGCGTGAAACAATGGCTGTTCGTGGCCAAGAAAGCCGAATTCCCGGATCAAATGGCCCAGGGGCGCGGTCACGTCTACAATCTGACCGGATCGATCCCCAAAATGTGGGAAAACGACCGCAAGTTCCTCTCACGAGTGCTCTTGCCCGAAGACGGTTCGGTAAAAGTGGCGCTAGGCAAAAACAAAAAGAAATCGGCCGACTAAATTAATCTCTTGAACCGATTCTGCCAACTTTCTGCCTCTTGCCAGAAAGAATTCGCCTGTAGGCTATGCCCATCGAGCCACAGGAGGGCAAGCAATGAGCGCTAAGACGATGGGACTTTATGAAGGCAGCCAGGAAGTTACCAACGATGTAAACCGCACGCTCGATGCCCTCAGGAGCGCGCAGAAAGACGGGCGCGATCTTAACCAAGTTCTGATCGAGCAAGTGCAACAAGAGATGAAAGATCATCCATACATGAAGGGACAGATCAGCGCATACACGCAGCTGCTCAAGCAGAGCCTGTCAGGACTCAAGGATAGTTGCGGCAATCAGCTGTTGCCCAATTTGGAGCTCAGCGTAGATAAAGCTGGACACGCTCATGTGAAGGACAGTCATAACCGGAAGGACTTCGAAATTACAATGAGCTCGGTAAAACAAGGCTCTCACGAAGTTGTGCCAAAAACCCCACCCAAACCAGCTGAAGGGCCACGACAGAATTACCGACAGGCTCCGGGAGTACCACAACTGGCAGAAGACTTCTCGCTTTACTTCGCCTAAGCCTTCTCTTGCGAAGAGCGATTGCGGCACCAACGCAGGCAACCTTTGACTAGACGAATAGCTCCATAGATTAGCGATACTGCGCCGACGAACATCCAGGCCATCGGCGCGTGATACTCAACCAAATGAGCTCGCACGAGGCGCATCTCAGGCGGCAGGCTGGAATCTGGCAAGAACTTCGAAACCTCCAGAACAAATCCGATAAAGAGGTTGCAGCAGCCGAAAACAAGCCAAGGCCATGACGGCTTCCAAACAAACAGCAATGGGAAAAAGCCGATCAATAGCAGAAAGTCCGGCACCCAGATTAAAGGCGAAGTCTTGGGAACTACAAAAGCAAGAAAGAAGCCGACTGTCCACAAAACGGCCGAAAGAACAGCAGAGACCTTACGCGCCGGAGACTGGCGATCACTTTCGCTCTCGGTCCGTCCCTTCAAGCGTTTTCTCACATCTTCGCCCCGCTAGCTGTCTTACTGATTCAATTATTTCAACCAATTCGCCGGGCACCTGGCTCGGCGTTTTGATCGAACTTACAATAGTCTTTGCAAATCCGATCTTATCAAAACTGCCAAGTCCCCATTCTCTCCACAGTCGCTCCAAGACCGTGGTGCGGCGCCCCTTTCCACTGAGCGCAGCAGGTTCGATCGTATTGGCAAGGCCGAGCTCGCCAAGATGGATGTTTATCAGCCTCCCGAATAAAACTTCGTCGAAGACATCCTCAATCTCGCCGCTCTTAAGTACATGGAGCCGATCGATATCGCGAAGCGAATCCTCCAGAATAGCCGCCTGAGATTCAGCATCGCTATCGAGCACCGAAACAATCGGCAAAGTGCAGATATCGCGCAGCTCCAAGAAGCGCCTCAACACCTGGTTTGCACCACCGGCAGGCAGCACCAGTGCACCGACAGATTCAAAGTCCGCATCAAGACAACGGGCCATGCCCGGCAAGATTAGGGCTTCGGTAGGTCCTTCGACTAAGAGAATCAATTCGGGAAGAAAACTGGCCGGCAACTGCAAGCGCTTCGCCGAAAGCATCCGGCGAAAAATTGCGCGCTGTTCGCTCAAAACTGCCGCGGAGAGATCGCCTCGAACATTTCCAAGTCGATTAATAAAATCCACCAATAGCTGTGCACGCGGATCTGCAGTCCAGGGACCTTCGCTCGACAGCCTACGCCAGTCCAAAGACACACGCACCGCTCTGGCAACCCAGCGCATCTGCGTTTTTTTCAAATTGAGATCTAAAAGCCACTGCGGAGCCGGCTCGACCTCCTTTTCCGCACCCGCGAAGAACAGATCGAGACATGTTTGCGTCAAACGGTCCATCTCTTCAAGGCAAAGAATTACATTGACGATACTGGTCTGGGAGGAAGACTCCTTTGCTTGAACACCAAAAAGACGATTGAACAAACTCTCCTTCTGTCCGGATTCAAGCGCCGCCAATGCATCCGGTTTAGTGCGCAAATGGCGGCTGCACAACGACAGTATCTTTTGCCACCGGTCGGTCGGATCGTCAAATGAGAGTAGCCGTTTTGCGCACGACCAAAAAAGATCCGGCGCAGGAGAACTTATATTTGATTCCTGGCCGTCTCCCATTAAA
>CAZSNX010000251.1:4155-6737 GCA_964607945.1 uncultured Candidatus Obscuribacterales bacterium | reverse complement strand
AGGTGCCGAGTCCGTGATGATAAACAATCATGTCTCTTTTGTCCGCGCTACTGATGGCTTCCTTTGTAGTGTCAGGGAGCATCGCATCGAGCTCCTTGAGAGCATCATCGAGGTCACTAGGAATATACACTCCTGTTTTAGAGCCGGGATCTTTGTGCAATTTAATCGCATCAAGATTTGCGGTCATACGCATCCGCTTCGCGCGGAAATCTTCATGCAGCAGCGCCTGCGCACAATCGTGGTGCAAAATGACAACAATCAACACTAGGCTTAAATAAAATCGATTTAGAAGCATAACTTTGAAACCGATATGCTACGACAAGATCAACTCTAGTTCCAGGCTTACAAGTCCGCGACAGGGAAAACACTAGTTTTAGGCAATTAGAACGGCAAAATCGCGACATTCTACGCTCGTTCGAACTAAACGCTCCAGTTAGACTCGCCTCGCGAAGTCCCGCTAGCTTCTAGATTGATTCCTGACGGTAATGCTCGCTTATCAAAGCATCATGTACGGCAGTAAATGGCACAAGCCGGATGAGTACTTGGAGCGCACTCACGGCGAGAATGATCATCATCTACCTGGACAGATTCATCCATGAGGATGATACGAACATAGCCGTCTCGAGTGTAAAGTTCCTGGCATATCCACTGTGGATACAGTGAATTATCCAATTGCCAAGTCTTCCGGAGGGCTACATCCATGCCAGCATCAGTACTAGAGAAACAGGAAACAGTGAAAACCTCAGAGCAAAAGAGCATTTTTCGCGCGCCGATTGCTTTGTATGAAAATGCTGAATCGTATATTGTGCTTGTCGAATTGCCAGGTGCTGACGACAAGAGCGTCCAGGTACGTCTGGAAAAAGGAATTCTTACTGTCGAAGCAGTGCTCAAATTGGACTTGCCACCAGGAGCTGTGCCGAAATATTCGGAAGTGCGTCTCGGAGACTATAAACGCACTGTTGAAATAGGCGACTTGATTGAGGAAGAAAAGATCGAAGCTGAGTTCAAGTCAGGCATGCTCAAACTGACATTGCCGAAGAGCGGGAGCACTAAGGCTCGCAACATCCCAATCAAGACCGTCTAAAAGGACTTTGTTAGAACAACTCGTAAACAGGAGAACAATCACAATGTTCAATTTACTGCAAAGAACCAAAAGACTGCCGATACGGCGTGAAGAGGAGCATCCGATCTACTCATTGCAGAATGAGATAAACAGGCTTTTTGACAATGCGTTCCGCGCACCGCTGTGGGAACAGTTCGGAGAATTTCCGGCGTTCTCTACCGATCATTGCTTGGGTGACGTTATGCCGCGTATCGATATGAGTGAAACAGACAAGGAACTTCTGGTGAAAGTGGAATTACCGGGAATGAACGAAAAGGATGTCGACATTTCGATCACGCGAGATCTTCTGACGATTTCCGGCGAAAAGAAACAAGAGAAAGAGCAGAGCGAAAAAGGTTGGTACAGAATGGAACGTCAATATGGTTCCTTCAGCAGATCTATCCCCCTGCCTATCGAGGTAGAAACTGACAAGGCGGAGGCTCTCTACAAGAGCGGTGTACTGACGGTAAAATTACCGAAATCGCTTGTTCAGCAAAGGGCGACCAAGAGCATTCCGGTAAAGTCAGCCTAGGCGATATTTCCTGTCGAAGTCTAGCTCTACTAAAGCTGATGAACAAGGCACTCAGTAATGTTGAGTGCCTTGTTTCGTTTCTAGAGACACTAAGTCAAACCTTCGGAGTGGCGCTGCGGACTACCACATGCCTCCTAAGCGGTGCTCTCGGTGCTGACCGGTCCTTTACTTGCTGCCGGTACGTTGCTGCATTATCCATCACAAATCGGCCTTACGATTGAGGCATAAAGGGCAATTGACCGCGATACTATTACATACTCGCAACTGAGTCGGTTTGGTTCGGCTTGTGGGCTCCGTCTAATCAATTCAAGAGACAACCCATGTTTATACGAGACAGCCCGCTGCCAGGAGATTTATCATGACACGTTTTCTGATCCGGCTTGTGCTTACTGCCAGCGCTTTCTATTTCATACTTCCAATGATCCCAGGGGTACAGTTCCACGGCAACTTTATCTATGCTCTCTTAGCCGGAGCACTTTTTGCCTTTCTAGGATGGATTGTTGAATTTGCCGCTATCGCAATCAGTGCGATTCTAACTATTGGCACTTTAGGAATGGCTCTAATTTTTCTCATCCCAGCATGGTTATTCGGATTCTGGTTGCTTCCGGCTGTTGTTCTTAGGCTGGTAGCAGACTTCATGCCTTCTACTCTTTCCTTTTCTGGTTGGATGCCAGCTATAGGGGGCGGATTGATCATGCTTTGTATCGGAATTGCCACCAGTGGCGACGTCCACAAAAAAGTAAGACGGACTCACAATGCGAGTGTAGCAGCGTAGTCCCACGGAAAACGCTGCGAATAACGAGAAGGATTGACAATATGAAAATTTTACTTGCAGTCGATGATGAAAGCTTTGGTGCGGCCATTGCAGAGTTTACAACGCATCACCAATGGCCGGTCGGGAGCGAATTTAGAATAGTAAATGTGATGCCACCCATCGTCGCATACACA
>CAZSNX010000251.1:0-4145 GCA_964607945.1 uncultured Candidatus Obscuribacterales bacterium | reverse complement strand
TGCCGCAGTGCCCGATCTCATGCAAGATTTAAGAGCTGAGTCCCGCAAGACGGGCGCTGCAGTAATACGCAAGGTTGCACTAAGGATGAGGGATGTCTTTCACAACTCGAATGTAGAGGAGTTCGTCGTCGAGGGACATCCAGCAGAGGAAATCTTGTCGATGGCAAAACAATGGCAGGCAGATCTCATTCTTATAGGATCGCATGGACGACGAGGAATAAGCAGGCTACTTCTTGGCAGCGTATCGATGGCAGTAGTGTCACACGCTCCATGCTCCGTGTTAGTAATCAGATTGTCGGACGCAGAGGGAAGCAGTTCCGCGCCCAGCGAAAGTGTTACTGATAAAGATGCCGTACCGACTGCATAACAGTGGTCTTCAATTCAGTTGTACGCTTCCACCCACCATGGGATTCGTGACCGGCACAGCGCGCTGAAAACTGAATTTGGAGCAGGCGCTCTTAGCTGAGTTCTGCGCAAGACTACGATGTCGGAGGCGGAATTCGATATCCGAGTTTATGTGCAGGAAGGAACAGAACCGGGTGTGAATCAACATGCAACAGGGTAGACTAGTTTGTAGGGGATTAACGTGACGAAAGGCGGGTCTGATGAAAAGAGGAGCTATCTGGACATTCGTGGCAGTCGCAAGCGTCGCTACATTCGTCGCACCATCGATTGCTAAGAAGGCAACAACGAAACCGATAGAGCGGGGTGAGCAGATATACAAGCAGTACTGTGCCAGCTGCCATGCCGGCGGTGGCAATACTGTCAAGTCAAGCCATCCAGTAGCCGGCTCGAAGGAGCTAGTGACAATCGGCAAATTCAAAAGCTATCTCAGTGCACCACCGGGGCACATGCCTTACTATCAGAACGTTGCGGGCGATCAAGCAACACTAAGTGCTCTGTTTAGTTACTGCAAGACCCTGAAAAAACCGGTAAAGCAGGCCAACATTGGTGAACTGCACTAGGAAAATGTACGAGGCTTCTGCCTAAGGTCATCTTTCGAAGATCAACCGATCGATTGGTGGCAACAGCTTGGCAGTCGAGCATAATGGCTGCATGAGATTACCATTATGGCTACTTTTGTATATTTCAGCAATCGAGTGCGAGAAACGGGGACTCGTAGATAGAAGTGACAGCTTAATAGATAGATCTGTCATATCTGCGCTTCAATCGGGCTGGTTAGATCCGTACCTAAAGGTACCTGGACCGCAACTGAAGCTTAATCAGGCAGACGGTGAACCGGCTTCTTCACAGCCACAGATCACTTCTCAGGCATGAATGAGACAATATCGAGGTGTTCGGTACAGGCGGTGGGGCTTGAACACCGCGTTTTGATTAAGAGGTAGCATGTCAAAGTATCTTGTCTTGTGGTCATTGGAACCAGCGCTGCTCGGTCAGGAGGCGGTGAAGGCAGTATTTTCGATGCCTGGATATGCAGAAAAGCTGATGGCTGATGGGAAGTTGGAGAAGCGCTACCATCTGGTCGGTAAGCATGGTGGCGCATGGATATACGACGTAGAAGACAACGAGGAATTGGATCGATGCTTGGCTTTGGCCCCTGTTTACAACTTTGCGCGTTATGAAGTTTATCCGCTTGCGGAGATGAAGAATCCAGCAAGCGTTACGAAGAGTCCCTCAGCCTCTGACAAGCAAAGTAGATAAAGACTTAGCAGATACGCGGCAATTGCTCACCAGAAAGCTTATCGAGAATGCGATTGCCGCCGACACGCGACTTAAGTACAACCCGCCCTGGATGGTCGCTCACAACCCGCCCAATCACAGCGGAGCAATCAGCTCCGACCTGTTTGCGCATACGCAGGAGAACTTCGTCTGCAAACTCAGGTGAAACAATTGCGACTAAACGTCCTTCGCATGCGACATAGCAGGGATCTAAACCCAGCAGCTCGCACACTGCTCGCACTTCCGGATGGATTGGAATGACTGACTCCTCAATCTCAATACCGACCTGAGATGCCGATGCCAGCTCGTTGAGCACACTAGCGAGTCCACCACGGGTAATATCGCGCAAGCAATGGACGTCAGATGATTGTTTGCGCATCGCTTGGACAATGTTGTACAGAGGAAAGCTGTCGCTTAAGATAGCGGTCTCGAGATCTAATCCCTCGCGACAAGACATCACTGCAATGCCGTGCCTGCCGATATCGCCGCTGACCAGGATGAAATCTCCCACTTGAGCGCGATTGGCTGCCGGAGCCGGTAGGTTTTCAATCTGTCCCACTCCGGTTGTCGTGATAAAAATCCGATCAGCAGCACCTCTGTTAACGACTTTAGTGTCAGCTGCTACTAATTTCACTTGTGATTGACGACATGCCTCACCAACTGAGGCTACCACTCTTGTTAGGTCTCCAACAGACAAGCCTTCTTCGAGAATAAACGAGGCGGCTAGGAAAAGCGGTTTCGCGCCGCGCATCGACAGGTCGTTGATGGTGCCGTGCACCGCCAGTGAGCCGATATCACCACCTGGAAAAAATATCGGTGAGACAACATACGAATCCGTGGTGATAGCCAGCATTGCGCCTTGTACCGCAACCAGCGCTGAATCATCAAGAAGGTTTAGGACATCATTGCCGATAACAGGCAGGAAGACCGACTCAACTAGATTTGTGGTCATCTTGCCGCCGCTGCCGTGCCCAAGCCGAATGATGTCAGAGCTATTTGCAGGCGGAGGGCACGAGAATACAAATTCTTGACCTTGGTCAGACAATGTCTTCTTCTCCTAGATTGAGGTGAACTAAATCCCATAGAATATGCAGGAGCATGACATGCGTTTCTTGGATGCGATGAATGCTGTAGCTTGGAACAACAAAATTCCACTCGGCTAAGGAAGATAAGCGTCCTCCATCTTTGCCATTAAACGCAATAGTGATAAGCCCTTTAGACCTGGCTTCACTAAATGCACGGACAAGATTGGCCGACATGCCACTTGTACTAATGGCTAAGACCATATCGCCTTCTCGAGCAAGCTGCGCCAGCGGTAAACTATAGACAGCGCTGAAATCAACGTCATTTGCAATCGCTGAAACAAGAGCTGACTGACTCGTTAGGCAGATGCAAGGCAGCGATTTCCTCTTTTCGAATATTGGGTGCATAAACTCTACACTTACATGCTCCGCGTCACAGGAGCTGCCGCCGTTGCCAATCACAAAGAGTCGGTGTTCAGTTCGAAATGCAGCTGCCATGGTACTGGCAAGCGATGAAAGACGGTCAGCATTTTGTTCAAAAAAACTAAGAGCTGTAGTTGTGCTTTCTTGTACTTTGCGCATGATAGCACTGCGATGTTCGCCTGCAGAGGTTGCTTTTGCATCGGTACTCATGCCATGTGCTCCTGATTGAATGGTTTCAATTGCAGCTTGCCAAACTTGTAGTAAGTTGCGCATGTTCCCTCAGATGAAACCATCGTGGCGCCCAATGGATGCTCTGGTGTACATTGTGTACCGAATGCAGGACATTGAGATGGTTTTTTGAGTCCCCGCAAGATTTGGCTGCTTATGCACAGCGGAGACTCAACGCCGGCAACGGTCTCCACCTGAAATTCTTTCTCAGCATCGAACTGCTTGTACTCGTAGCTCAACTTATAGCCACTTTTGGGGATGGCACCTAATCCCCGCCATAGGCGATCGGATACGTCAAATACTTCAGTAAGTACTGCCTGTGCATTTCTATTGCCAGTAGACGAGACTGCACGTGCATATTGATTCTCCACGCGCGCCTGTCCGTTTTCGAGTTGCCTGACACAACGAAGAATCCCTTCTAGAAGATCAGTCGGCTCGAAACCAGAGATAACAATAGGGACTCGATAGTGGCGGCTCAACGCGTCATACTCACTTATTCCCATGACAGAACATACATGACCCGGTCCCAGAAATGCCTGAACTTGATTGTTCGGGGATTGCAAGATTGCAGCAATAACAGGCGGCACCGTTACATGTGAACACAGCAAAAAGAAATTGTGCACATCCAGTTGTCTTGCCTGAAAGACAGCCATCGCGTTGGCGGGAGCGGTGGTCTCGAAGCCGACTGCGAAGAAGACGACTTTGCGATCGGGATGCTTGCGAGCAAGCGCAAGAGCATCGAGGGGCGAGTAGACCATGCGCACATCTGCACCCAGCGCCTTTACCTGCAAA
>CAZSNX010000250.1:4527-6744 GCA_964607945.1 uncultured Candidatus Obscuribacterales bacterium | reverse complement strand
AGGTCGACGAGCAGCTCGATATGTGCTATCTGAATGCGGTCGCCGCCGAAAAGGCGATATTCCTTTCCTGGGTTCAAGCGATCGCCGTTCAGTCTGGTACCGTTGGTGCTACCGGAGTCACGGATAGTCCAACCCAATGCTGTCGAGCGTATCTCAGCATGCTGTCCGGATACTTCCGCTATCGGTATGACAAGTTTGCGGTTGCCGGTTGTAGTGGGTTTTCTGCCAATCTCAAGAATCTGACCCGCTTCCAGCTCCACGGTGTAGCTGTCCGGAGAATCTGGATAAACGATGATACTGCCGGCTGGCATGAATTGAAGAGGGTCAGTGGCGGCTGGATTGCAGAGAACCGCTTCAATTATAAGCGAAAGTAAGAGCTTACCTGTGCGGCAAGCCGGCCAGAGCTAAAAGTAAACGGGGCGGTGCACTGCACCACCCCGTCGAGTCAACCGGACCCTGCGCCCAAGCGTGTTAAACATTAACCGCCTGGGCTTGTAACTTTACCGATTGTGTAAGCGCTTGTTTGAGCGCGTCTACTTTGTCGAGCCTTTCCCACGGCAGGTCGAGGTCGGGGCGACCGAAATGCCCGTAGGCGGCGACATTTTGGTAGAACCGCCCGCCGCGAGTCCTCGGCATTGTCGCCAGGTCGAAACGGGAGATGATTGCTGCCGGACGCAGGTCGAAGTGCTCGAGGACGAGTTCGGTGATATCGTCGTCGTTGAGCTTGCCTGTGCCGAAAGTCGTAACGTTGACCGAAACCGGGCGAGCGACTCCAATCGCATAGGCGATCTGTACTTCGCAGCGCGAGGCCAATCCGGCTGCCACGATGTTCTTTGCTACATGCCGGGCGGCATAAGCGGCGCTGCGGTCTACTTTGGTCGGATCTTTGCCGGAGAAGGCGCCGCCGCCATGACGAGCATAGCCGCCGTAAGTGTCGACGATAATTTTACGACCGGTCAACCCGGCGTCTCCTTGCGGTCCACCCACGACGAAGCGTCCGGATGGATTGATCAAATAGCGAGTCTTTTGATCCGGCTTGATTTCGAGGTCGGTGAAGGACGGATCAATCACGTGCTTCTTGAGATCGGCGGCGATTCTCTCTTGCAGCTTTTGATTGTCTTCGATGCCATCGATTACAGGGTCGTGTTGAGTCGAGATCACAATTGTTTCAACGCCGACCGGCCGGTCGCCTTGATACTCAATCGTTACTTGGGTTTTGCCGTCAGGGCGAAGATACTTCAACAGTCCGGACTTACGAACTTCCGACAGCTTGCGGGCCATTCTGTGCGCCAATGAAATGGGAAGCGGCATTAATTCTGGTGTTTCAGAGCAGGCATAACCGAACATCAAGCCTTGATCGCCTGCGCCTACCTCGTCTAACGAATCCTTGGAGGATTCGGCACGCTGCTCGAGCGCCTTGGTCACTCCGCTGGCGATATCAGGCGATTGTTTGTCGATCGCCAGTAAAACAGCGCAGGTGTTGCCGTCAAACCCGCCGCCGTGCTCTCCTTCGTAGCCTATTTCACGAATTTTCTTGCGAACCAGCTCAGCTATATCGACATTTGCGACCGTGCTGATTTCACCGGCGACCAGCACTAAACCGGTGGTAACCGAACATTCCGCGGCCACTCGAGCTTTGGGGTCTTCCATCAGCATTGCATCGAGGATCGCATCAGATATCTGATCGCAAATTTTATCGGGATGTCCTTCGGTTACTGATTCCGATGTAAATAGAAAACGGTGCGTCAATGTCCCAGGTCCTCCTAAGTGGCATTTCGATCCGAGCAAGACCAGCGTTGTCGAGCGATTGCAGTCAGCGGCTGCTTGATTAGCTGAAAGCTGGCTAACGATGCGCTCTTCAGTCTTACCCGGACAGTAATGCTAGCACTTTTCCCTGCCTTCGAATTAAACCGAACACAGGACCTGCCGTTCAAATTATCAGCAAAGCTAGTCGGTCGTCCCGGAATCGAGACTCGGCGGGGCGGATTGCGCTCGCTGCCGGTTGAGCGCTTGCCTTAATCACCTTGAACGAAGGAAGACTATGACAGGAGTGCCAGCTTGATGGAACGCTTATAATGATATCGCTGCTGACCTCGCAATCCGAATTGTATTAGGCTTTGCCACCAGGCAAGCAGCGAGATTTTGCAGAGCGGATAATCACTGCTCCCCAACTAGAGCGAGGCGCTGATGGCTACACCCTACAGTCAAAAGAGCGAC
>CAZSNX010000250.1:0-4517 GCA_964607945.1 uncultured Candidatus Obscuribacterales bacterium | reverse complement strand
GACCTGGTGCTGGCCTGCCAGCGCCGTGAGCCTGCTGCTTTCGAAGAGCTTGTAAAGCGCCACCAACGGACTGTCTATGCCCTTTTGTACCAGTTGGCGCCGGAATGGACGGATACCTCCGATCTCGCTCAGGAAGTCTTTATTCGAATATGGCGCTCGATCAACAATCTGCGCAACCCGTCCTCTTTCCGTTCCTGGCTGACCCAGATAGTGACCAACCTTTTCTATGATGAGTTGCGGCGCCGGCCCAGACGGTTGCCAACAGTATCCATGGATGAAGCGATTGACAGCGATGAATCCGACGATGGGCCAACCAGGGATATTCCGGATGAATCGGCTCGTCCGGATGATATTGTTCTCAGCCGAGAAATTACTGAAGTTATTAGAGAAGCAATGTCCCGACTCCCGGAACAGTTTCGAACGGCCATCGTCTTGCGAGAAGTGGAGGGGTTGAGTTACGAGGAGATTGCGATTTTGACCAAAACTGAAATGGGAACCGTCAAATCGCGCATAGCCCGCGCGCGCACTAAGCTTCAGGAGATGTTGAAGCCGTATCTGGAAAGCGCGAGCCCAACCAGCGAGGTATCCAACTGATGGCTGGGAGTTGTGCAGAGTTAAAAGAAGAATTTTCCTGTTATCTGGACGGGGAGTTAGAAGCAGGCAGGCAATCAGAGGTAGCCAATCATCTGGCTGAGTGCAACGATTGCCGCCAGGAGTACGAGCGGCTGAAGGCCTTAAGTGGTCTATTTGCCAAAGGTCCTCGTTCGGAGAGTTTGCCGGTACCCGATATTTGGGCTGCTCTTTCGCAGCATCTGCCGAGCACTTGCGAAGTAATTAAGGAAGACCTGTCGGCCTATCTGGATGGCGAGCTGCCGCTGCCAGCCCAGGAAGGGGTCAACGAGCACTTAAAAGAATGCAAGCCTTGCGCTGAAGAATTTAGAAAGTTGAATGTCACCAATCAGTTGATCTCCAAGTCTCTGAGCTTGCCGACCAATCTGGAAGTCGATCTTTGGTCTGGTGTGAAGGCGCGGCTTAATGAAGACTGTGCATTAATTGCCGGTGAGCTTTCCGTTTTTGTGGATCAGGAAGTGGCAACGCTCAGACATCGAGCGATTACTGGACATCTTTTGGAGTGTGCATCTTGTCAAGCTGAATTTGGCGAGCTCTCCCGCGTTGGAGATCTGGTTCGCACTCACTATCAGCCGGTTTTTCCGGAAAATTTCGATCTTTGGCCCGGTATCAAGCGCGAAATCAATGTGATTCCGCTCAATGCCGGCAGTAAAGGCGCAACTCAGCCGGTAAGCATGGCAGCTTATCGCAGCAACAAGCTGGCTCTGGTGGCGGTAGCGGCGGTAGCGGTCGGTCTTGCAGGAACGCTTGCCTTCTTGTTAAATACTCCCAGCGTCAAGCCGATCCAGATGGTAAGTGCTGAAGCTTATCTGCTCGAGTCGGCGATGGCGGAGCCTGGTGACAGTGCGGAATCAGTGGTCTATGAAAATCAGTAAGGTACATGCAATTAACCTGGTTTGCGCGCTTGGAGCAATCTGCTTGCAGCCCGCATGCGCCGACGAGCTCCGGATGGGAATCAATTGGCAGCGGTTAAATCTTTCTCCGCAGCAGTCCCAGCAAATTCAAACCCTCGAGGCTCAGTGGAATCATGATTACATGGAGATTCAGCCGGCAATCATTGATGAGCAGCATAAGCTGACGCGTTTGCTGTCAGATCCTAAATCAGACCCGCTGGAGATAATGGCATTGCAGCAATCAATCGCTCGCAAGAAAGAGCAGTTGAGAGCGGCAGCCACGGCTAATTACCTGCGAAAGCGCCAGCTTCTGACCGATGGGCAACAACATGGGTTGGAAGATATGATTCATCAAGCGGTTGCCGAAAGACAAAGAGCGGCCAATCCCGGTGCTCAAACCGATGTGATGCCGGATCACATTCAATATCTGATTCAAAGGGTGCGCAACATCTGGACCCACAACGGTCCCGAGCAGTAGCTCTCTTAACAACGTAATTACGAATGTTTCTCTGGTATTACAGACGGTGCAGGCGGGGGCGTCCGGAAATCCTCGCTGTACATAAATTTACACACGTGCAGGAGCCTGATGCTGCTTAGCATGTAAGATCAGTCGAGAGAGCTTAGATTTTGGAGGGATTACCATGGCTGAGAAGAGGTTGGCTGGCACCAAGATATTGATGGTAATCGCGCCTGAACAATTCAGAGACGAGGAGTTGCTTGTGCCGAGAGCGATCTTTGTCGAATTAGGCGCCGAAGTAGTCGTGGCAAGTACGAGGCTCGGACCTTCAAAGGGAATGCTGGGTGCTGTCTATGAACCGGAAGCACTGCTTAAGGAGATTGACGGCAAAGCCTTCAATGCGATTGTGGTAGTAGGAGGCATGGGTTCTCCCGAGCATCTTTGGGATTGTGCGGAACTGCACGGATTATTGAAACAGATGGACCAAGACGAGAAGATTATCGCTGCCATCTGCCTCTCCGGAGCGGCTCTGGCTAAGTCCGGGGTGTTGAAAGACAAAGAGGCTACCGTCTGGCCGATGCCGGAGTCGCTTTCTGCCTTGGCGCAAGGCAAAGCACGCTATCGCGACCAGCCGGTGGTTTCAGATAGTCGGATCGTCACAGCCAACGGTCCGGACGCTGCCGCTGAGTTCGCCAATGCCATTGCCGCAAAGGTCAGCGGCAAGCTGTCGAAAGTCTAGGTTACAATCTGCTGGGGCCTAAAAGCGGATAAAGGCTGCCTCCTGCCATACTGTAGGCGTCTGACTTCTCGCTGGAAGGCATTTGCCATGCTGTTTAAACGAATTGGGATCAAGCATGATTAAAGAGAAATTGAAATCGGTTGTGGAAACTGCCGTCGAAAAGGCGATCGCAGGAGGGAAGTTGGGAGCGCTTTCGGCGTTGTCTACTCCGATCGTAATTGAAAAACCACGGCTTGCCGAGCATGGAGATTTGGCATGTGGAGTCGCTTTGAAGCTTGCATCAGCCGTGCGCAGCTCGCCTTTGAAAATTGCCGAGGCGATTGCTTCCGATATCTCTGTTCCTGAAGTCGATGTGTCTCGCTTTGAAGTTGCTGCGCCCGGCTTCATCAACTTTCGGCTTGGAATCGGCTGGCTTTGCGAGTCGCTCAAAGAGATCTCGCGGCTCGGCTCTGATTTCGGACGCTCCAATCTCGGTGCTGGTCAAAGCGTATTAGTCGAGTATGTCTCGGCCAATCCGACCGGCGATCTTCATATCGGGCACGGTCGTGGTGCGGTTTATGGCAGTTGTCTTGCCAATCTGCTGGCCTTTTCCGGCTACAAAGTCGAGCAGGAGTTCTATATTAACGACACCGGCGAGCAGATTTCTCAACTGGGACGCTGTGCCTGGGCTTGCTACCAGCGCCGGCTCGGCCAGGAGGCAGATTATCCCGAAGGCGGATATCCGGAAAGTTCGATCAGTCATTTCATCGATATGGTGATTGCCGATCAAGGCGACAGTCATCTCAAACTCAGTGGTGCGGAAGCGGAAAAGAAGCTGGCTGATTTGACTAAGAGCGTAATCATAGACTGGCAGCGCAACCTGCTTGCGCGGCTGAGAATTGAGTTCGATTGTTGGTATTCGGAGCTATCTCTGCATGAGCGAGGAGCGGTCGAGGAGGTGCTTGCGCAATTCGGGCAACGCGGCATGAGCTATGAGTCGGAAGGAGCGCTCTGGCTCAAGTCCAAGGAGCTGGGTGACGAGCGCGACCGAGTTTTGAAAAAGAGTGCGGGCAACACGACCTATCTCGCCGCGGATGCAGCCTATCATCTGGACAAATTCAAGCGCGGCTACGACAAGTTGATAACAATCTGGGGTGCCGATCATCACGGTCAAGTTCCTGGGCTGAAAGCCGCTGTGCAAGCGCTTGGAAAAGATCCCAATCAGTTGGAAGTCATTCTTACTCAAATAGTCAATCTGCAGCGTGACGGGCAGATGGTGCGCATGTCAAAGCGCATGGGCACTGTAGTTACACTCGATGAGGTGATGGACGAAGTCGGTGTCGATGCGGTTCGCTATTATCTGGCAGAATCCAATCCACAAAATCCAATCAACTTCGATCTCGAGTTAGCCAAACAAACCAGCCGGGAAAATCCGGCTTTCTATATACAGTATGCGCATGCGAGATGCTGCGCCATTTTGCGCAAGGCTCTCGAGCCGATTGCCAATGTCGAGAGCGGGCGTGAAGAGCCGCCTTTGATCTCTGCCGAGCAATGGGCCCGGTACATGGAAGACTTCAAGAGTGAAGCTGCGGTCTTCGAGCCGTTGTTCGACCTGGATTCTCACGTATTCATTCATCAGAAGTCTCTGATCATGCGTCTTCAAGACTTTTGTGAAGAAGTCAAGGAGGCAACGCACGCTCGTATGCCCGGTCGTTTGGCGCGCTATGCCTATGATGTTGCCAATGATCTGCAGCGATTTTATGAATCCTGCCGCGTGATTACCAGCGAACCGGAAGTTACCAAAGCTAGATTAGGCTTG
>CAZSNX010000249.1:0-6782 GCA_964607945.1 uncultured Candidatus Obscuribacterales bacterium | reverse complement strand
GCGCCAATTATATCTAACCGCTAATTTTGCTAAGGTGGTGTGAATTGTCACTGGCGTTGCGCAAAAATTTCGCTAAAAAACTGCTATGACCGGCAGGAATCACGAATTCGCTCAATCTTGATACGATCTTGACGTTTGAATGGCGGCTATTGATGCGCCGATTGCGCTGTATTCGCTTAAATGAGGATTGCAAGTATGCCCAATAGGTGCTGCTGATGAATGAATCAATTTTTGTCTTGCTCTCGACACTAATAGTAACGCTAGGGATGCTCAAACTCTTACAGGACTGGTTAGACAGTTTGGTTGATCGTCATTTAGCAAAGCAATCAGTGCGAGAATCTAAGTGAGAGTGTCTGTCTTCAATCGTACCAACAGAATCGGTAGACGACTTGCCATTGTTGTCCTGGCATAACAGATGGACGAATCCGACAGTTCAACGAACCGCAACGAGCGTTGTCAGCAGAGGGAAGCACTTGCGCTAACAGGCAGTTTTATTGCCGCGACATTAGCGCATTTGATCGTTCAATATCTTTGCCGGCTGCTAACCGGCGATTATGTGTTGGCGTTCTTGGTCGGGCTGTTTGCAGCTCTGCTGGCGCTCAAAGCAACCAATCGATTCCTGCTCGGGCTCAAATAACAAGCCTCCTGAATCTTTCCGCTCAGGCTACAATGTCGAGAGATGATGATCTCGTTGAGCACTTAGAAACGGATGGCATGACTAGCACTCAAAAAAGGTTCACGCGCTGGTTTTTCGAGGGAATGCGTTCTTCCAAGAAAGAACAGTCGTCGCTTGAATATCGAGATCCCTGGTGGAAAGTCATGTGTTTGACTGGCGTCGATTATTTTTCGTCGATGGGCTTCCAGCCTGGCATCTCCTTTCTCGCTGCTGGATTGCTTTCGCCACTGGCGACTTTCAATCTTGTACTCCTGACATTGTTGGGGGCCCTTCCAACTTATTGGCTAGTAGCCAAAGAGAGTCCTCATGGGCAAGGAAGTTTTGCGATCGTCGAACGATTGCTTGGTGGTTGGCGAGGAAAGACGGTTGTTCTGGTGCTGCTTGGGTTCGCTGCGACGGACTTCATCTTTACCATAACGATGTGCAGCGCCGATGCTACTGCTCACATAGTCGAGAACCCTTGGTTCCCGAAATTCGCCAATGATCGAATTATACTGACGATGGGGCTGATAGCCGGACTGGGGCTGGTTTTCTTGTTTGGCTTTCGAGAAGCGATTCGCTTTTCATTCTGGCTGGTGATTCTTTATCTCGGTGTAAATTTGGTGTCGCTGGCTGTGATCACTCAGAAAGTCCTGGGGCAAGCACACCTGATAACCGACTGGCTTGCGAAGCTCAATGCGCAGTACTCTTCTCCAGCTGCAATGATTGGTACATCAATTTTAGTGTTTCCTCAACTGGCACTTGGCTTGTCCGGATTTGAAACCGGTGTGGCAGTGATGCCGCACATTCGGACAACTCATGAAGAAGACCTGTCTGAGCGTGTAGACAACACGAGAATCTTGCTTTTGACCGTTGCCATTATTATGAGTGTCTTTCTGTTGGTTGGTAGTTTAAGCACCACCCTGCTTATTCCGGCGGAACTTTTTCAGGAAGGCGGTGCTGCTAATGGCCGAGCTCTGGCATACTTGACCCATCTCTATCTTGGCGATGGATTTGGCACTCTTTATGATTTATCCACCGTCTTGATACTCTGGTTTGCGGGAGCATCGGGCATGGCTGCTTTGTTGAGCCTGGTGCCGCAGTATCTTCCACGCTATGGAATGGCTCCTAATTGGGCTTCGGCAAAGAGACCGCTGGTACTGTTCTTTACGTTCTTATCACTGCTCATTACAGCCTTGTTCAACGCCGATGTGGATGCGCAAGCTGGAGCATTCGCAACCGGACTGCTGGTATTGATAGCCTCGGCAACGGTAGCGGTGACACTGTTGGTGTGGCATTCACACAAGCTGCTGCGATTCTATTTCCTCGTAATTGCCGCTTCTTTCGTTTATGCTTCTATCTCGATAATGTGGCAAAGACCTGATGGCTTGCAAATTTCATTGATGTTCGTGGCGACGATTGTAATAAGCTCCTTTATGTCGCGTGCGCTGAGAGCGACTGAACTTAGGATTGGCACAGTCGAAATGGATGAGCAAGCCAGGGAATTCGTGGCGCTAGCCTGTCAGGAGCATTGGGGTGAAATTCGCTTGCTTGCGCACAAACCGGGCGAATTAGACTATCGAAAAAAAGAGTCGGGCTCGCGACGTGATCACAGCATTCAATCAGCCGAGGGCAACTTCATATTTCTGGAAGTTACACCGGGTGATGTCTCCGAGTTTGTAGATGATAGGCTGGAAGTGTCCGGACATCGCCATGACGGATATCATGTCCTGCGCTGTGTAAGCCCCAGCATTCCCAATGCAATGGCCGCAATCTTGCTTCACCTGCGTGACACAACCGGAAAGCTGCCGCATGCGTACTTGGGCTGGACTGAAGGACATCCGGTTGCCTATGTGGCAAAGTACATCCTCTTCGGAGAAGGAGAGACGGCACCGTTGACGCGCGAGATACTTCGCTCTGCAGAGCCTGATCCGGAGCGGCGCCCGAAGGTTCATGTCGCGTAGTGCCGGACAGAATTGCCGCTCATTTTGCAAGGTAGGGGCTCCTCCTTCACAGGCTCTGTCGATTCACCATATTTGGTTAACTTTGCAGCGCGCCCGTAGTCCCAGAAAATTCCAGCAGGGTATGGCTTTCTGGATTTCAGCCGAGATCCGACATTTTCATCTCTTTTGGTTAAACCACATAAGGTTCCGCAGATCCCCTCCAATCAGACAACCTGACCTTCAAAGAGAAGAAGCCAATTTTGAGAGGATTGCCTTAAATGTCCGCCTTCTCTGCACCAGATTCGATATCATTCATCGGAATTTAAGCGCTTAACGTTTGCCCAGATCTCTAAATCCTGGACAGTTCCCGCGTCTGGACCAGCAAACACTTTTAGATCAGGCTCCTGGAATGTGCGCTAGTAATAGAGCAACTTATTCAAGCTCAAGGTCGGCTGTTGAATTGAACTGTACTCGATCTTTAGATTGCGAAATGCGGCTACGGCAGGGTTTCTTGGACATCCGTAATTGATGACGTCGAGCCATGGACCAGGCCAGACTGACAGTTCCAATTCCCTGCTGCCTAGCGATTTTACCGGTATGGTGTCGCAGATTTCAAAATTTCGCCACTGCTTTCCTGCCTCGATGTAAATCGGTGTTGAGGCCAGTACGCCCGGCGCGCAGTTTGGATTACGCGTGAAATTTACAGCCAAGCTCGGCTGAGAGTTGTCTTTCACGGCCATAACCTGACCGGATATGCGTATACCAATGTGGCTTGCTCCCGGCAAGTCCGGAATAGTTAATGTCGTGCGCGTACTGCGCGCCGCCTTCAGTGCCAGTTTGTTTATACAGAGCACTCCGCCGCAGTTTTGCCACAACAGTTTGTCGAATTTAGTAACCGGAATTTCTTCTGTTTTCTTGAGACTGGCCAAGTCCTTCCCAAGTTCCGGCGGCTTGCTCGCTGGCTGTCCTGGTTCGACCGCTATTTTTATACGCAAAGAGTCAGTGACCGTATCCTTCGGGCCGGAGGTTTCAGCGCTGGAAATCCAAGATTTTTGCGTGATGTGACCGCAGGTATACTGCCGCTGTGCCCGGCTTTCTATCTCTCGGCAATCGGGGCTGCGAGCGCCGGCAACATTGAATGTTGTATCAGGCATAGTGCGGCAGTTCGGATCCGAGTCACCATAAAGAGTTGCTGATCCGCTTTCTTGTCTTAACTTGATCAGATTCTTTCCTTCTCTGTTTAGCCATTCAACCGGAAAGGCAATCCCTCTCCATTGCCGCAAGTCCGCCCAAGCAATACCGGCTGAGTGCGCAAAGATGGCGTTGTCCATGCCGGTTTGATAGACCACCGGGTCGAAATTGTTCAATGAGTGCAAGTGAGAAGTTACCTTATGACCGTTGATCTCGATTGCGGTATTAGCCAGCCGTTTATCACCGTCGACCATCAGGAGGGCTGTGCGAATCTGGTCGGGCAAATGGCAAGGTTTAAACTCAATCTCCTTGATTGCGGTAGCACCTTCCTTGAGTTCGTGTGCTACTTCATGATTTGCACCGAGCTTCGTCAAATTCTCGGCTTGAATCGAAAGCGTAATTAGAACAGCTCCTGCTAAGGTGCAGGCGCAGATGGCGAGCGCCGTCGACTTGCGAGCGCTTTTCGACCAAAGGCTGGCTACCTGCATGAAGAAGTAAGCTGAAAAAATCGCCCAGAATGGAATGGCTGTGAAGGCATAGCGCGAGTTGGTCATGAATGCCAGGTAGACTAGATGTCCCAAAACGATAATTAGATAGATGTCTCCGGCGGTTCTGGATTCTAAAGGCCCGTTTCGTCGGCCGACGAATAGATAAGTAAGGGAACCGAAGGCAAAAAGGTAAAGCAAAACGAAGTGAGGGATAGCCACTAATTGTGGTGTCAAGCCCAGGCAATGATCCATGAAGTCATTCCAGGGGGTGCAGAGCAGTCTTGAGAGTTTTTTGACGACGAGGAGCTGGCACTCCTGTCTGTGCACTGTCCATTGTGAGAGCATGGCTGTGCCCGGCGCTCCGCCGCTACTGACTAACAGCTCCAGTAGCGGTGTATTGGTGCCGGCCTGCCCGTCGCTTTCCGTATCCCAGCCGACAGCTGCATTGAAAGCCGGATAGCGTTGGGCCGTCAGGCTGAAGTTGCCGGTGACTGCGCGGGTAAATAGCCCCCAAGTGCCGACCACCAGGAGCGCTCCGATTGACATGAAGAGGATGGCGCGCTTGCAAGATTCTGTTGCCCTGAGTTTCCAGCAAGCCGAGGCAAAGAGGGCCGGAACCAGTGCCACCTTTTGAACGAAGAGCGAGCCGCCGAAGATGCCTGTTGCTAGCAGTTTCGCCATGTTGCCCTTTTCACTCGTTAAGAAGAAGGTATAAGCCAAAAGGAAGAAAACGATCGTTGGTTCTGTGTAAAAAACTCCGGTTTGGATTAAGGCTACCGGGAAAAATCCCCACAAGGCACCGGCAAGAAAGGACCAGCCATGGCTTCGAGTCAGGCGCCAAGCTAAGGGAACGACCAAGCAAGCCGAAAGCGCATGCATGCAACATTGAATTGCCACGACAAACTGCCAGTCTTGAGAATAAGCAGAATGTTTGAAAACAGCAGACAAGAATCCGAATAGCAGGGGCAAGAGCGGTCCATCCGGCATAATTCGGTCTTGAAACGCTGGATCTGAGATCAGGCTTGGATTAAACTGCCCGTTAAGCAACCCGGTGATGAATTCATTGACTCGATTGCTGGTCCAGCGATAAAGCCAGCCATCGAATTGAAATGTGGTTGGTCTGTGTTCGAGCAAGAAGTAATTGCACAGCGCAGCCGAAAGGACGGCTGCAAATAATGCCAGGTAACAGAGTACAAGTTTGATGTCCGATCTGGGGTTTGTAGAGACAGACGGCGCTTGAGCCGCGGTGGCGGCGCTGGATGTCCCACTGCTCATCCGGAGACCTCGCTGCTAGATTACTTCGACTTTGCTGTCGTCGCCGAGCATCAGACGATAAGCTACAGGCTTGTGCTCGCTTCTAGTCAATTCGACGTTGGCGCCGATCAAGCTGTCTTCAACCCGACCGTGAAAGTCGACGATTCGGCAGTTCTCGCGCAAAATTGAGTGTTCGATCTCCGCATGGCTGACGCAGGCGCCGTCCCCGATTGAAGTAAACGGACCGACATAGCTGTGCTCGAGCGCGCAATTCTCTCCGATTACCGCAGGACCGCGCACGGTGCAATGAGTAAGTTTGCTGCCTTTGCCGACTTGCACTCGGCCGGAGATACGCGTGTTGCCGTCGACGGCTCCTTCCATCATTGCCTCGGACATCTCATCGAGTACGACACGATTAGCCTCGAGCATGTCATCTTTCTTTCCGGTGTCCAGCCACCATGATTTAAGAATATGGCTGTCTACGTGGAAGCCTGTGTCGATCAATTGTTGGATTGCATCGGTAATCTCCAGCTCGCCGCGGCGGCTCGGCTTGATTTCGTCGATCGCCTTATGAATGTTTTGATTGAAAAGATAGACTCCGACCAGCGCCAGATTAGATTTCGGCTTGGCCGGCTTCTCTTCCAGGCACAAGATACGTCCGTCTTCGTTCAATTGCGCTACTCCAAATGAACTCGGGTTCGAGACTTCCTTAAGCAATATGAACGCATCGGCATGGCCGGCTTTGAACCTGTCGACCAACGGCGCCACGCCGTCTTTGATCAAGTTATCGCCAAGATACATTACAAATGGAGCATCACCGAGAAACGGGCGCGCTACTTTCACGGCATGAGCGAGTCCGAGTGGTTGGTCCTGCATGATGTACTCGATGCGAATCCCCCAGCGATCGCCGTTGCCGACTGTCGCTTTTACGTCCTCGCCGGTCTCCGGGCTGACGATGATTCCGAAATCATAGATTCCCGCTGCTTTCAGCGCTTCGATGCCGTAGAAAAGAATCGGCTTGTTGGCCACCGGCAGTAACTGCTTGGCCGCCGTGTGAGTGATCGGCCGCATCCGCGTGCCCTTGCCGCCGCTGAGAATTAATCCTTTCATCGTCTCTCCGTATGGGTTAGAACGCGCCACGTTTGCTGATTACAGCGTTGAATGTCGCAAACAAAATTTTCCAATCGAGCCAATAAGTCCAGTTTTCGCAGTACCAGGCATCCGCTTGCACCTTCAAGTCGTCTGCTAGCT
>CAZSNX010000248.1:0-6809 GCA_964607945.1 uncultured Candidatus Obscuribacterales bacterium | reverse complement strand
GGACCGAAGGTTTCCAAAACATACGCTAACTAGATGACGTTCTCGACCGATCGTTCTCCTTCAAATTGAAAGCTTTGCTTTCCCACACCTGGAAAGCCGGGACTGAACGTCATATTGTTTTTGACACGCAAGAAACGCACGGTAGCAGATCCCTTATCCGGCACGCTAATCTCGTGAGTAACAGTGCAAGGTAATAGCTGCCCGATCGGCGATCGTCTCCATTTACTTTCCACAGCAGAGAGACTCTCTTCCACTTCTTCGAGATTGATGATCGTGGCATTCTGCCCTTTGACAGTCGACCGGATTGCGGCTTCCTGCAACTCTGCATAGTGGAGCGTCGAACAAGACAGATAGATGACGCCGATCCGCACAAGCAAGATCAAAGGCAACAAAATGACGAAGAAAAGGATAAACAATGCTGGAGCGAACTCTGCTATCTGCGAGCCTGACGGCGATCGCGTCGATTTTAATGACCTTAGCTCAACCATACCTTAGAAACTCGCCAGCACATCGAGGAATTGATTTCATACCAGGCCAAAAGACCGTCATCGATTGCCTGTCTATGCATCGTGACATACCCAAACACGGTTGGTGGTTACCAGGGCCGTTCTGGGCATAAAATTGACGGTGCCGGCAATCAATCTACTTTCGACGACAAAACGGAATTCTCGATAATGGCAAGAGTGCTGGTAGTTGACGATGATCCATTGTTATCAGGAACGCTTGAAGACTGGCTATTAGGCGAAAAGCACGATGTAGAGGTAGCCGATACCGGCTTTAAAGGCTGGGATAAGCTCCAGAAGAACGAGTATGACTTTGTAATTCTTGACTGGGACTTGCCGGACCTAAACGGCGTGGACATTTTAAAGATGTATCGTGGTGCAGGCAATACGACACCGGTTCTGCTTCTGACTGGAAGATCTTCGCTCGATGATAAAGAGCAAGGCTTGGACTCCGGAGCAGACGATTACCTGACCAAGCCATTTCACGTAAAGGAGCTAGCGGCAAGAATGCGCGCGGCCATGAGAAAGGGTGAAGCAAGACAGGCCAAACCGAAAGCGCTCGGACAAGGCAATGAAGAGATGCTGAAAAGCGCCGAGCTCGATGGCACCAGCCTGGCGGCGCACTATGAATTCATCAGCACGGTAGGCTCCGGCGGAGTTGGCATAGTTTTCAAAGCTCGCCATCCCCGCCTGGACAAACTGGTAGCAATCAAGATGCTGCAAAGGGCTGAGGCGAAAGAAGAAACAGTTACCAGATTCGAGCGAGAAGCACAGATTGTTAGCCGCATGGAGCATCCCGGCATTGCAATAGTCCATGATTTCGGCGTAACCGAGCGCCGCCAGCCTTATATGGTGATGGAGTTCATCGATGGCAAAGGGCTGGAAGTGATTCTGGCAGAGCGCGATTACTTACCGCTAGCCGAGGCACTGGAGATCGCGCTGCAAATTTGTGACGCACTGGCATACGCTCACGAACACGGCGTTCTCCACCGCGACATCAAGCCCAGTAACATTATGCTGAAGGACGTGCCGGGCAAAGGACAAGTCGTAAAGATTCTCGATTTCGGCTGCGCGAAGTTGCGAGAAGATGGACTGGAGAAAGCACCGGCTTTAACCCAAACGGGACAGATCATCGGCAGCCCTCCATATATGAGCCCGGAACAGATCAAAGGAAAGGAGCTGAGTGAACGCTCCGACATCTATTCCTTTGGTTGTTTGCTTTACGAAGCCTTAATCGGCTATCCGCCCCACAGCGGCGAAACCGCCGTCGAAATTATCTTCAAGCATCTCGACGAGCCGGTTATACCAATGCGCACTGTCCGGCCCGAGCTAAATCTTCCTCAGGAACTGGATCATTTGATATCCAATGCCTTAGAACTCGATCCGTCATTGCGTTACGGCTCCATGAGAGAGATTCAAAAGGACCTGGAAAGAATTCGAACCGGCTTGACCGCACCGAAAGCTACTTCGCCTCAAGCAGGCGATGATAAGCACTCAGATACATTGAAAGACAAAATCAAGGGCATCTTCAATCGCTTTCACCACAGCTAAAATTCGAATCAAGCTGATGAGCATGAAAATCAAGACTTGAACATGTATCCAACACCATGAATGGTTTCGATGATGGAAGGCTGCCCATCCGTATCCAGTTTCTTACGCAAGCGCTCCACGCACTTACGAATGGCATTCGGCAAAGCATCTGACTCGTTCGACCAGACGCGATCGAGCAAAGCTTCAGCACTAAAGACCTGGTCGGGATGCCGCATGAGGAAATAGAGAAGAGCAAATTCTCTGGGGATCAATTTGACTTCCGAGCCCCCCTTCAAGACTCGGTGCGAACCACCGTCAATTTCTATATCTCTGGCAAAAATTGCTGCCGGTTTAAAAACTTGCGGGCGCCTCAGAAGCGCTCTGACGCGCGCTCTCAACTCTCTTAGCTCGAACGGTTTAGTCAGGTAATCATCTGCGCCGGAATCCAATCCTTCTTCTTTATTCGAAAGTGATCCTTTGCCAGTAAGCATCAGGACCGGACTCGTTCCTCCGCTCCGGCGAAACTCCTTGCAGAGCTCGATACCGCTCTTACCGGGCATCTGCCAATCTAAAATCAAGACATCATACTTATACGACCCCAACATCGCCCAACCATCCTCACCAGTGGCAGCCCAATCAACTTCGTATTGATCAGCTTGGAGTGCATCGGTTACCACCTCTGCCAAGATTGGATCATCATCGACGACTAGGACTTTCGGCATGGCGCTCTGGACCTCAGTGGGACAGTCAGTGCTTGCTGGCTAAATCTTCCAAACGTTTCGCCTCCTCTACTCTACCTGTTTTTTTCAAGTACGCAGCATAGGTTAGAAAGGTCTGTTTGGCATACTGCTGGTTCGGATATCTAAGACTCAATTCCAGCGCTCGCTTATAGTGCTGTTCGGCTTCACTCGTTTTACCCTCCCCTTCCAAAACCAAACCAAGTGATACGTTTGCAGTGCCGCGCAGACATTCCTCCTTACCGGGAAGTTTATCGCTCAAGACAAGCATGCGCCGCAGAGATTGCTCAGCCTTGGCAAGCTGATTGGACTTCATCTGTGCAATGCCAAGCACGCCCCAATATCCGACAACCTCCTCATCAAGAGCCCGGGGAGACATCGCCAGCCCGCTGGATATCAACTCTTCGAGATCGGTATTTTCAAGGGAATTGAATAACTGCATGCCAAGCCCGAGCGTATACTGCTGCAATCGAACTGGCGGGAAATCCGGGCGTCCTGCCGCCAATTTCATAATTTTCTTGTTGGTGAGCCTTGCTAGATCGTATTTTTTTTCTGCGTAATAAAGCGGTGTCAACTTCATCATTACTTCGATTGTCGCTGCGGTACTTGAAGCTCCTTGCTGCTCTGAGATCTTGAGCGCACGCTCGAGCACCGCTCTAGCCTCCGCCGTTTTCTTGTCTCTCAGATAAAGCTGGTGCAAACCTAACAACGGCTCCAGCAAGAAGGAGTGGTCGCTTCCGAATCCAGAATCGGCCAGCGAAACTGCCTTTTGATTCAGAGTCTGGGCTTCGGCAAACTTGCCTTGCTCACTCTTGATTCTGGCCAAAAAGGCCAGGTCTCCTGAGAGATAGGGGTTATCTGCACCGATGTAGGTTTGCCGAATTTTAATTGACTGCGCAGCCGCCTCCTCCGCATCCGAATACCGGTGATCGCGATCGAGAGCCTTTCCCAGTTTGTCCAGCGGCAGCGAAAGGTATCGATGGGTCGGCCCGTACACCTTATCTAAAATGGCGACCTCTTGCTCAAGACATTTCACGGCATTGCCGAACTGACTTTCAAACATATAGAGATCGGACATTCTCTGTAAAACAACAGCAACACGCACGCTGTCGGCTCCGAGATACTGCTTGCGATGCTTCAAGCAAAGCTGATATGCCTTTTCCGCTTGCCGATAATCCTTCAAATTTGTAAGTGTCGTGCCAAGGTCTTCCAACGTATCTCCTAGTCGTTGATCTCCTGCATCAAAGGACTTAGAAGCCTCCAGAGCCTGTCGATAGAACTGCTCAGCTTGCCTGAAATCGCCATGTTCGAGAGCCGTCTGTGCCTTGCGAGTCAAGTTACTCCAGGCATCGGCGCTAAGAGTCGAATAAGCTGAAGCAGGCAGAGCCGTTAAAAACAGAACAGCGCTCGAGCCACAGGCGAGCAGCACCGAAAGTCCTCCGGCGCGCTGGTGTTCGGCTGGGCATCCTGGTGACTCTGGTAACCGCATCTTTCTCCAGCTCAATCCCCACTATATATTCCCCAGGTCAGGATAAGTTCAGTGGAGTATATTGAGTTGAATTCAGCCGTCGAAGCGCTGGCATGTCCGGGCATAAAAGTAAGGTCAGTCAGAATCAGAATTGGAAGGTCAATGCCGACAAAACAGCTCTTGAATCTGAAGCTATCGCATAAAGGAATGATCCTGGTTTGCGTTCCGCTTGCATTCGAGCTAATTTTCGTTACCTCGCTGGCCTTGCAACTACATCAAGCTGAGCAAGAAACAGCCAGACAGTTTCGCTCCAAAACGATTATCGCCGAAGTAGACAGTCTTCAAAACATATTCCTCGAACAAGTCGCGATCGCTACCCTCTATGCCACCACTAAGAACAAGTCACTGGGCGATCAGCTCATCCAAAAGGCTACCGAATCGCAGCAACGATTCACCCGATTGAGACAGGAGTGTCAAGGCCGAACCGATCAACTTGCCCTGCTCGACAAGGTAGAACAAATCTATCAGCGCGAACAGAGCCTGGCTACTGACTTACGCCGCTCAGTCGAATCTAACACCCGAGAACTCGCCTTTATTCGCGCTACCGACCTAACCCAAGAAGGCGGCAATCTAGCAAAAGAGATGAATCAAGCTCTGGAAAAGTTTGTTGCCTTCGAACGAGCCGGACAAGCGGGTCAATCACAGTCAGTGGCCAATTCAAAACTGCTTGTAAAAGCAATTCTGGCTTTGGGAATATTATTGAACATTTTGCTTGCCCTGGCTCTGGCTGTATTTTTCAACAAGGTAACCGCCAGAAGACTCGATGTTCTCATGGACAATACCAAGCGCATGACGCAACAAAAGGACCTCAATCCGCTCCTGGAGGGAACAGACGAACTGGCTCATCTCGACCAAGTCTTTCACGAGATGGCCGATGGGCTGGCGCAAGTGGAGAAGCTAAAGAAGGAATTCGTGGCCATGATCAGTCATGACCTCAGAGCGCCTCTATCAGCCCTGCAAATGTATCTTTCTCTACTCGTCGAAGGAACCTACGGAAAGATGAATGAAGTCGGCGAACGACGAGGGCAGAGCGCTCTCAAAAGCGTTGCGCAGCTGGTGAAGCTCATCAATGACCTTTTGGACATGGAGAAGCTCGAAGCAGGCAGAATGGAGATGACCTTCAAACAGACCGAGCTGTTTTCTGTTGTAGAGTACTCGGTCGAATCAGTGCGCAATTTGGCGGAAGGACCCGGAATCAAAGTGGAGTTCGAAAACGTAGATTTCAAAGTCACGGCAGACGGAGACCGACTCGCTCAGGTGTTGATCAATCTATTGTCGAATGCAATCAAGTTTTCTCCGCCTGGCGGCACAGTAAGCGTAACGGCGAAAAAGGGTCCGGAAGGAATTATTGTCTCCGTTCGAGATCAAGGACAGGGCATTCCGCCCCAATACCGCCAGACGATTTTCGAGCGATTCAAACAAGTGCCGGGGCAAAAGAAAGGAGGAACCGGCTTGGGCCTTCCTATCTGCAAATCAATCATCGAACAGCACGGCGGAACTATCGGCGTCGACTCGGAGGAAGGCAAAGGAACCACCTTCTGGTTCAAGTTGCCGCTGGAAGGCGAGCTAATGCTTGCGACAAAACCACCCGGTAACTGAAGCGATGCTCTTCAGGCAAACGGCATAATGTCTGCGGTCGCTTGCATCTTGACCGGAGCGGCGACATAATGAATTGCCACCACTGTGATATTGTCCGGCGCACCTTAAAAAAGAGTCACAGCAAGCAAGCTGTCACAGACTGAGCCTGGCTCATCGCTCTTCTCGACGATCTCACCGATCTTCTCATCGTGCATTACAGCCGACAAGCCATCTGTGGACAAGATGATCCAATCACCCGGAACAAGCTCAACCGGTGTTTGATCGATCTCAACTTTGCTCTTGTGCCCCACACAGCGCGTAAGATAGTGCCGAAACGGGCTGGATTTCAGCTGCTCGGGCGTCATATGCCCATTCAGCAACATCTCCATGATCATCGTGTGATCTTGGGTAAGCACAATCGTCTTATTGTTACGTACTAAATAAGCCCGCGAATCACCGACGTGTGCGATGTGCATCAAACCATGATCGGACTGTACCGCAACAACGATAGTTGTTCCCATCTTTCTTAACTCGGGACTGTCTGATGCGGTGCTGAAGACCGTTTGATTTGCGGTCGTCACTGCCTCGGCAAGCCATGCATGTATGCCTTCGCGGTCTTCAGCAGGCGGCGGCTGCCGCTTCCACAGCATTTCGACCGCCTCTACCGCCAGCCTGCTGGCTACCGCCCCACCTTTCGCCCCGCCCATCCCATCAGCCACGACAAACACTCGTCTGTCGGGACTGATATAGTAACTATCCTGATTGTCCGCACGTACTAAACCTCTGTCCGTTACGGCTGACACGCGCCAATTCAAACTGTTCATCTGTCACTCCCTGCCGGTTTTCGGTGGTCCTACACTGTCACCTAACCGTGTCACAAGTTGACTATGCCCAGTTGAAGAGGCCTAATAGAGCGAAGTTGCGAACATTTTC
>CAZSNX010000247.1:0-6817 GCA_964607945.1 uncultured Candidatus Obscuribacterales bacterium | reverse complement strand
ACAGTACTTGGCGCCGAATTCCTCCGGCACCGCCGCTGAGTCTAGTTGGAGGTAGCGCCGCCGGTCTTAGCCAAGTTGTTCAACTGTCCGGCTACCGACGAGAACGCTGCCGAAATCGAGCTAGCCAACGTTCCGCGTGTGAAGCTGAATACCAGTCCGACAAGTACAGCTACGAACGCCAGCACCGCACCGTACTCAGTGATACCTTGTCCGGACTCGTCCGAGATAAAAGTATCGATAAATTGGGCTGTCTTCGCTAACATAGAATCCTCCAATCCAGTCCCCCCAAGCAATTCTTACAGCAAGTGCGTTTCACTTCCTGAGGAATTGCACGCAAACATTGTAATTGCTCTTGAGAAGGACTAGAAGCTAAAAATGTGTAAAACTTAGTAAAGTTGGTCAAAAGGTACGAACAAGTTTCTCAGGGTTTTTTAGTTTAGCAGCCTCCTGTCTGGTCGCTTACCTCTTTAATACCCTGCTTTGTGCAGGAAATAACAGATGTTAAAAAAGTTGATGAATTGGCCAAACTGCTTGTTATCTATACAACACAACAAACTTAGCGGTTGAATCCGACCGATGCCACCATCAGCTGTGACGACCATTCAGATTAGCACAGGTGATTCTTGAGGCTTCAGGAGAGACCAATCCCTGGAGATTTAAGTGCAGTCGATCTCGAAACCACTCAACAAGCTCTACCTGCCCAACGGTTACTTATCCCAGATTCGCCGCCTGATCGGACTCTGGCTCTTGGGAATCCTGCCGATTGAGTTTCATTATTGCTTTTACGAGCCGCCCTACCGTGTGCCTGGTATGCGTTTCGGACTTTGGGCGCTTGAGCTTCCGGCCGCGCCCATCTGGCTGGAAGGCTTCCTCTGGTTCGCCTACTTGCTGTCGGCACTTTGGCTCCTGCTCGGCAGCAAAAGCAGAATCGTTGCTTTAGTGCCGGCGGTGGTGCTGGCATATTTCGGGCTCCAAGAACGACTGGCCTTTGGCTGCTCGTACACGATTATGCTGTTCATCTATCTGGTTGCTCTCTTGTTCTACAAGGAGCCGCTTAGCGTTAGCCGGAGAATCATACAATTTGGAGTCTCAATCTGTTATTTTTTCGCCGCCGCCAACAAGCTGTTCCCCGACTTTATCTCTGGCGAAACTCTAAACGAGATCTTCAATCACGGCTGGATGCTCAAAAGCATCTGGCATCCGCTTGCAGCAAAATTTGTAACGCCGCCGATTATGCTTACAGCAATGTCGCTGGCAGCGCCTGCGGCCGAGGCCTTCATCGCCCTGGGACTATGGCACCGCAAAACCAGAGTTTATGCGGTTATCACAGGCATTCTCCTGCACGCCGGTATCTTCATCTTCATTGATGACGTCGATGTGTTTGCCGCTGTGATGCTGACCGGCTATTTGGCCTTTTTCGACAAACCGGCCGAGACTCAGATTGCCGGCGCCTCAGACAGTCCAAACGGCTCTCGCCTGGAGAAGCTGCTGGCCGCTGGTGTACTTATAATCTTGCTCTGGCTGCCGATTCGCTTTTACATCCCATTAGGACCAACCGGACGGCCGATTAGCCAGCTTTCGCATTTCGACCACGCACCCTGGGGATGGGGAATGTTCATGTTTCGCGAACGGATCGCATCGGTGGAAGCCGGCTTTTCAACGGCCGACGGGCTTTGGCATCAAGTCGAATTGCAGGAGCGCATGACCCGTGCGTCGTCTGACGACGAAATGCTGGCAATGGCTCGCTACATCTTGCGGAGATATCCGGAAGCACAAGAAGTGAAAGTCGCTGTGCATCTACTCTTCAACAGCCAGAGACAGCTAACGAAAACCTGCTATTACTCGCGCTTTGACAATGGTATTCGCAAGATTGAAATACGCGATCGTTAACCGCTGCGGTCGACTCGAATGCCGGTTATGCTAATGTCCAGCAGCAAGTTCAACTTCTAAATTGTGGAAGGAATGCCTAAACCGGCTCGCATCGTACAAGTAATCGCAACACTGGCAGCAGCGTCGTTGTGTTGTATCGCCAGTTGGATGTTCCTGACTCGCTCTTTAGGCAGCACCGACTTTCTCGTCTTTTACTCGGCCGCAAAAATGGCGGTAGCAGGACAAGGAGCTGCGGTCTACGACCGGACTAGCTTGAATTCCGTCGAACATGCGCTCTGCCCGGAGTTGCCGCCGGAAGATTACTCTCCGTACCTCTACCCACCCCAAGCGCTGCCATTGCTGAGCCCGCTCGGGCTGCTGGACAACCGCTGGGCCAGAGGTATTTGGCTCGGATTGACGCTGGCATGCCTACTAGGCAGCATGCTTTTGCTCCTGCGAACCTATCGCATTCAGGGCGCGGCTCGTCCTTGGTTTATCACACTTTCACTTATCTCCGGACCGGTAATCTGGTGCATTTTGATCGGTCAGTTCGGGACAGTCCTTCTGCTTGCACTTTCATTGTCGATTTGGTGCTTGAAAAGGAGGAGCGATATCGCAGCCGGAGCCGCACTATCATTGCTTCTCTTCAAACCGCATGAAGCGTTGCCGTTGCTTCTCTATCTGGCCGGTGCCCGCCGCTTCCGATCGCTTTTTTGGGCGACGCTATGGACAGTCTTGGGTCTCCTGATCGGATTTGCACTACTGGGACCGTCCTATTACGGTGGTTTTATCAACTCGACATTAGCCAACTCAACTAACAACACCGGATTCATCAACTCGCAGCTTGGTCCAACCTTAAGGGGCGTGCTGCTCTCCTATTTCGGCAACAACACTTTGATATCCGCGACAGCCATGACGGCGCTCTGTATCGTTTACGTGTTCTGCTTCTGGCTCGGCGCCAAGATGAGCAAATCTCGACTCTGGTTGGAAGCTGGATTGCTGGGCTGCTTGCCGCTCGGTTTTGCTTTTGCGCTGCACTTTCATGACTACGACATTTTGCTGCTGCTGCCGACAGTTGCCGCCCTGCTTTCACAACCACTGATAAACTACTTTCCTCGCGCGATCATTATTCTTGCCTCCATAAGCGGTTTGCTGATGTCGACTCCTATTTATCTGGAAGCACACACGCGGGTACGAAAAGACAGAATAGCCAATCCTTACTTCTTACTGCTTCTAGTGATGCAGGCTACCCAATTCTGGGTGCTCCGGAAGAAACGGCAGGACTTTTCAAAATAACAGGACAATTGCCGGTAGCCGAGCAGACCTACTTGCTCTGCTGCCGCTGCCCGATCACCGCCAGCTCATCGCGATAAATTTCCCGCCAGCCCGGCAACGCCTTCAATTCGAGCGCCAACCGGTCGGAAGCGCTAACGAAAATCAGAGTGATCGCATACCGGTCGAGAAGCTCACGCCAATTGTTCGTGCATGAAATGATGCTCAGGTAATCAGCGATCAAGCGCTCGCCATAAAGATCGTAACGGGTGTCTATAAAAACCGGCAGCTGTTTGCCAATCCGCCAGATGACGACGTCACCGAATTGCGCATCGTTGAACAGGCGGCCGCTCACACCGGCTTGCGCCAGAAACTTAACAGCCTGGTTGGGCGGTCTGAACGAAGAATTGGACTGCGGCAGCTCGAGAGCAATCACATTGAGTGCCACCATATAGGCACCGAGCATTGCCAGAACGGCAACCGACAGCTTAAATGAAGCAGCGGCAGGATCGTAGTATTGCTTCAAGGCATTGCTCCAAGCACTCATGAAAGTAGACAGGCTGGCCGGACTGCCGCTTTGCGGACCAAGCTCGTCATGGTTAGAGTCCGACTCCTTTCGGTACATGCAGCCCACGGCGGTCAGGAGCAAAAGCGCTGAAAATGGGATGAGCCGGCGGCAGCACAAGCCAGCCACCGCCCAAGCGAAGGACAAAACAATCGGAAACAGTCCAACCGCTTGCCACCCGCACAACCGCCAGCGGCGCACAATCAACAGAACAACCAAAAGGATCAGCAGCAAGTATGGATAGTAAGTAAATTCGCCCAGATCTGCAACTGAAAGCGGCCTCAGCTCGACAATTCGGACATTGAAGGGCATGAAGAATAACTTGGGAATGTACTGCCAAAGCCGAAATCCCCAGGGATTCAATACCGTAGCGAAGAGCGAGCAGCAAAGCAGTCCGACCGAAAACGCTCGCGAACCGCCTGAGCACGCTCCAGCCGGTTGCGGTTCGATCAACCGGCAGAGAACATACAGAGCCAAGACCGTCAGTCCAATCACAAACCCGGAGTGAAAGTTGCACCAAACAAGCATCAGCGCTGCTGATGCTGCAAGGATCTTCAATTGGTTCTTGGGACGGCAATCTACCGCTAGCAGCAATTCGATCCAGAGTCCCAAAAACAAGTAGGAAAAAATTTCAGGTCGAACCAAAAAATGAAAGCTCGCAGATAGAACGGTCAGGAATATGAGCGCCAAAGACAGAACATCCGGAACGTTCGAACGGCGCAATTGATTTAGCGGCAGACAGATAAAGGCGGAGGACAACACTAAAGCCAACAGAATCACCAAGCCGGCAAGCCCGGATGCTTGATGGATAAAGTGAAAGGTAAGCTCAGTCAGCCACTGATACAGCACCGGCGGCTGCCCGGAATGGAAAAACGCATAAGTATATGAAAATGGATCAGTTTGCGGCAGACTTCGATGCTCCGCTATCCAGCGACCCAGGGCCAGCAGCCAGCAGGTATCCGGATCTCTCAACCCTAGTCCGGCCGAGAATATTCCGACTATGAATGCAAAGACAAGCAGAAATCCGACTGCCAGCCGGCAAAACCAAGGCAACACCGTTCGGCTCTGCCGATTGTCCTGACTGCTGATGTCTTGTTGATTCACCGGCGGCGCTTACCCGATTGCAGATGAGCGAATATCTGGAGCAGCTCAATGCGAAATTCGAATCAGTCCAAGGACTCTGCTTAGTACTTTCCCTGCTCCCGAGCTTGCCTGACGTACAGTTCGCCAGCTTCATCCTGGAATTCTCTCCGCCATCCTGGCGATTGCAGTAAAGCTTGACCCAGTAAACTCGATCGCGGAATCAGCACATACTGAATCTTGTATCTGTCGAGCAGCTCCTGCCAGCCGGCCTGACCCATCAAGATCGAGACATACTCCTCCAGAAAGGGAACCGGGTAGAAGTCAGTCCAATCATCGATAAAAACAGGGCGATGCAGGCGCCAGTGCAAGTACCCTCCCCAATTGTCATAAACGAAGCCGAGCCCGGAGAGCTGGTGCTCGGCCAGATAGTCGACAGCCTTAACCGGCAGCCGCTCCGCATTGAAATCGGCAATCTTGAGCGAAGGCGTAAACAAAAAGAAAGCAGCCATTGCCGCAAACGCAGCGAGATAGACCGGCGGTCCCAGCTTGCTAGACCGCTCCTGCACCGCGACTCGAGCTTCCATCTGGAGAATTCGGACCAATAATTGCTTCAGCCAGCCGCCGCTTGACTCACCGACAAACTCACTTTTAGCACCGGTATTGGCCGACTCGCCATCCCTTAAGCTCGACAGCACTTTCACTTTGACAAAGAGCCAGGCCGGCCCGGTCGCCAGAAGAGCTGCGATTACCATGTAAGGAATCAGACGCATCGTATGCAAACCAGCCAGGAAAAGCGCAGTAACCAGCAAGAACTCCCACAGTCGTGGGCGAAAACCAGGCACCACCCACAATGCCACCAGGACTACATAGACGAACAAAGCAGACCAGGTTTGAAAGCCCAGACTGAAGTCGAGCGATCGCCACTCGTTGCTCTTCAGAAGTATCATGGGGTGGGCCAGATAACCGGTTACATAGGTGTAAAATCCCGGCCCACGCAAATTGAGACAGATTGCCAGAGCCGAAGCGGCAATCGTCAATAAATCCCATTTCAGCTTGAGCGCACTTTCCATCACACCCCAGCATGCCTCCAGCCAATCGGCGAAGAGCTTGATGCCCAGCACGAAAAGTCCAATCAAGAAGCTGCCATGAAGATTCACCCAAAAGAAAAGCACGAGCGCGGTCAAAGCGAGCTTCTTGCGCTCGCTTTGTCCACACATGAATTGCAGATAGAACAAAATCAAAAAGCACAAATAACTGAAGATGTGGCAGCGAGCAGACCAATGCATCGAACAAGCCGCCAAAGCCAACACAAGCAACACGGGTCCGACCACCGGACCTAACCCGCGTGCCCGGGCCAGTTGATAAGTCCAGGTGAGTCCAAGCACGATTGCAGTAGAAGCCAGCAGCACCACGCCATTAAGCTGCCCAAGTTGATAGAACAAGGCATATGCGATATCGCCGAAGAAGGAGTGAGTCAGGCATGGCACTTTCGGAAAGAGCGCCGAAACGTAATTTGTATCGGGAACGTGCCAGTGCGTGATGAATTCAATTCCAGTCTCCAGATGGCGACAAGTGCCACCATCCCAGAGCAAGAGCATCGGACGGGCTAGCAGAAAGCATCCTAAAAGCAGGATGAAGAACCATCCGCCGGCACCGGGCAAGAACAATCGCCAGGAGCAGGCAATTCCGGGATTATCCAGCTCAGAAGTATTTACTCCCACTCAATAGTTGCCGGCGGTTTGGATGTTATGTCGTACACGACCCGATTTACACCAGGCACTTCATTTACGATTCTACGCGAGATGGTATCGAGCAGATCATAAGGAAGGCGAGCCCAATCAGCTGTCATTCCGTCCTCGGAAGTGACGGCGCGAATAACGATTTGATTCTGATAGGTTCTTTGATCTCCCATCACTCCCACTGATTTGGTTGGCAGCAGGACACCGAAGATTTGCCAGACTTGCCGATAAAGTTTGTGAGACTTTATCTCTTCGCGGATAATCCAATCGGCTTCGCGCAACGTCTTCA
>CAZSNX010000246.1:1682-6821 GCA_964607945.1 uncultured Candidatus Obscuribacterales bacterium | reverse complement strand
TTTTCCGAGTCCAGAAACCGCAATCAGTCGACACAGGCAAGATTTACTTCCAAGAGATGCACGCCGACGGCACAAAGAATGGCAACGAGCTGCATGTCACTTACGAAACGAAGCAGAAAGGCAACTTGGCCGAGATTAAGATTAAGGATGGCGAACCTGGTCAGAAGATATACAACAATTTCAGCGGCAACAAACCTGCGCCGGATACTCCGCTGCCAATCCCGCCCACTCCCAATAAAGCCGACAAGCATCCTCTCTATCCGGCCGGCCCGACCAAGCAAGCCGCACTCGACACGATTAATAGATTGCGAGCACCAGTCGAACAGCAACAGCGGACTAAACTTCACAACTCCATAGACAATGCGGTCGAAAAGGCCTCCAAATTCACCGGAGACCCAACGACCGCGGCCAAAGCGCAAGAACTGCTTCACACCCTCGAACAGGCAAAAGCCAAACTGGGAACGGAAACGACGGAACGTCCTTCCCAGCAGAATAAAGCTCTTATCGAACAATTGAACGAGTTTCGAAACACGCTCGGCAAGGATGGTCCGGAAGGACAACTACGACTCGCCGTCGATCAGATGCGGGAACAACTGCGGGCACAGCAAGAGACGATGCGCAAAGAAGGCATGCGCGTGTTGTTAGACACCGTCAACGAACTGCGAGCCAAAGCCAGCGAAAGTCTGCCGGATACGACCGCCTTCAAACGACCGGTGCATTCGGAAGACCCGTCAAAAGGCGAAGTAAAAGATGCACGGCAGTTCTGGGCGCTGGCCAAACACTTGCTTCGTTCAACCGGGCACACGCCAGACCTGACTCCTTCACAACCGGTGCGGGCGGAAACGCCGCCGCCCAAAGAGACAAGGGCTCCCAGGGAAACAACGGCTCCGGACCGCGAAGCTGCAGCTCGCAGCGAACATCCGGCTCCGAAATCTACCGGCTCCCAGGACGGAGAAGTAATGCGAGACACAATGGACTCGCCATCTTCTCAGAAGAGCAAATCTGCCAAAGACTCAGAAGTAATGCGAGACACAATGGACTCGCAATCTTCTCAAAAGAGCAAATCTTCCAAAGACTCAGAAGCGATGCGAGACACAATGGACTCGCACGCAGACATCTCGATGCATCCAGGCGAGCTCCCCGCTCAGCAAAAACCAATTGATGCCACTATGGCCGGTGATGATGCTCCCAAGAATGTTCGATACGGCAACCAAGATTACCACCTGGTAGGCAAAGACAGTCAAACCGGTGAGGTCTTCTTACGCCGACCAGATATAGCTGGACTGGCCCGGCCGATTGAAATCATTCCTGTTACGGCTGAGCAGGTTCGCAAGGACTATAAGACTGTCGACATCGCCGGAGAGAAAATGCTTCGCGGACCTGACGGTCAGTTTTATCATCCGCCGATGGAAATAGGTGGATCGCTAAAATTGCTGAGCGAACCGTTCATCATAGCCGTCAAGGAATCTGATGCGCAACTAGACCTGACTCCAGGCAAGGCGAAGGCCGAGCCAGCCGGGCAAAAGCCGGTAGATCAAAAACCAGCAGAGCACGTGCCGGCGCAAAATAAACCGGCAGACCAACCCGCCGAAGTATCCAAACCAGCCCCGCATGTTCCGCCAGCCTTCGAAGCACCACCGGCGAAAAATGCGCGCGCGGTTGTTCACGACGCCGAACAGTTCGCCCTCAACGCACATGTGGAAGTCGACGGTAAAGAACACGCGATTGCAGCTATCGATCGCAAAGATCCCAACATGCTGGTTGTCCGTGCCGCAGAACCGGTCGAACGAGTGCTAGACCAGAAGGAAGTCTCCGCTGGAGAGCTCCATCGCGAATTCAGAGAGGTCACTGTCGGAAAGGAAAAGGCCTACTACGATCCCAAAGATCCCACAGGCAAAGTTTGGGTCGACGGCGGTCGTGGTCGCAACGGCGAGATTCTGCTGGTCGAGCATCCGGACCTCAAAGCAGTGTCTCGCGATCAAGTTCATCCCAAAGAAGTCGACCTGCCTCTCAATCGCACGATCGTCGGAGACCTTGGGCGTTTTCTCGAGGAAGCTCAACTGCAGCAACAGGCTCCGGCTAAGCCACCCACGGACGCTCACAAACAGTATCAGATTGAACTGGATGGCCGAGCGATTCCACCAGCAGACAAAGCGGAGGTGATAATCGGTCGCGGTGACAAGGCCGACATAAATGTCCCAGGTTCACCTGATAAGAACCCACTGGTGGTAAGCAGACAACATGTCAAAGTGACTTTCGGCCGCGAAGGAGTCGTGCTCGAAGATATCGGGTCGACTGCCGGAACATTTGTCAACGGAAGAAGACTCAAACACAACGAACAAGTGCCGATTCACCCGGGAGACAAAGTTACTCTCGGCTATGGCAAAGATGCTGTAGAGGTCAAACTTTTCCACGATCCGCCGCACGATCACACCCAACCTACAACCTCATACAAGGTAGGAGAACACCAACTCAAACCAGGTGACAGTGTCACTATCGGCCGGTCTCCAACCTCGGATGTGGTGATCGACAATCCGCAGGCAAGCCGAGAACAAACCAGAATTCGCATGGATGAATCAGGTCAGGTGCTGATCAGCGACGGCACTCCTGAAAAGGCTTCCCGAAACGGCACATACGTCAACGGTTACAAACTCGAACACGGGCAAGAATACATACTTCAACCAGGCGACAAAGTCACAGTCGGCTCCAGCAGCCACACCTTGCCGTACAAGGTTGAGCAGCAGTCTAACTATGCTGTGAAAGTAGGCGCGCGTACCCTCGATCTGGCAAACGGTCCGATTGAAATAGGGCGCGGCATACACGGCGTCACACGCCCGGATGTCAGTTCAAACCATGCCACGATGGGAATGGACAGCAACGGCATTTATATCCAAGATCACTCGACCAACGGCACTTACGTGGAGCGAGACGGAAAGACCTACCGAATCAACAAAGGAACCGTCTCCGAGATTGATGCCAGCGGGAAAGTGCGCTCCTCAGAACAAACTGACAAGTTCTACCTGAAACCAACCGATTCGGTTCGGCTAGCAGACTCTGGCGAGCCGATTCGTTTAATCTCACTCACGGCGCATCCAGACGCTGTCTCCCACGAGACGATGCTTGCTACGAGACCGCAGTCGGTTGAAGCAATCAGACAAGCCAACGATTACGCGCTCAATCATCACTATTCAGGGAAGCTTGAGGATGGATTCTCAAATGCCGGTCAGCAGCGCCTCTTCAATCGCGGTGGCGAGTTTCAAGCTGCCACGAGGCCGGCGACAGTAGTAGACCGCGCCAACGATCCGGTTCTGCGAGAAGTGATAGCCGATGCCAAGCAGCGATTCTCACACCTGCCCCCAGCGGAAAGAGCTGCGGCTCTAACCGCCTACGTCAAGGAGTTGTTGACGCCTCGAGACATGATTGACGCGCGGGGCGGAGAAGCTGCGCTAGACAACTGGTATAGCAAGTTCAACTCGGACCATGGTGGCGAGAAGGTTCTGCTGGGAGAGTTTATCAAAGAAGGGAAAGGAGTCTGCAGCCAGCAAGCCCTGCTGCTAAAAGTACTGGGTGACGAAATGGGATTGAACGTCACTTTGGTTCGAGGCAACAGCGGCGGCAAAGGGCTGCAAATGAACCACGCCTGGACAACAATTGACACCGGCAATGGCCCCAAAATCTATGACCCGCGTCAACGAATCGTCGCCGGAGAGCTTTCACACCACAAGGCCGGCGCCGACATCGTCCGAGAAACCAAACAAAAGCCGGATATCAAAGCTTCGGATCTTGGAATGAAGATCGGCGACCGCGTTCACTATCAAGATACTCCTGGCTGGAAGGTCGAATCGATCAACAATCAAACCGGCGAAATAGTCTTGGCCCATGATGCGATCAGGAATATCAGCTCTGCCGACTTCGCAACGCACAATCCGGGCGCCGAGCTGAAGATTGGCGAACGCTTCAGTGTGCAACGCGCGAACGGTCAGGTCGAAAGCGGTTGGCGCTTTGAAGGTGCAAACAGGGACGGCAGCCTCAAGTTCGTCAAAGAAGATGCCTTGAAGATCTCGGTCAAGCCAAAAGATGTGCTGGACATTGGCGGCGAACTGCACGGCAAGGTTCCCGCCGGCGAGAAAGATGCACCGTCAGATACGTTACGAGCTGGAGAATCGCAAGTTCGGGATGGACCAGCAACTCCGCACGAACCTACCGTCAAAACAACTCACACCGAAACACCACCAGTCAAAGAACGCTCCACCTCGCCGGAGAGACCGGCCACTGCGGACCGAGCAGAGGCTCCCATCGATGCGCAAGGTCAGACCGCGCCCAAAGCAACGCATGGCAGCAACCAAGATCCGCCAGCCAAACAAAGCGCTGCACCGTCTTCGGAGCCTCCAGCAACACGCCTTGCGCATCTGGAGAAGAATTCAGCCGAATTGAGCGAAAGGAGATCAGCACTCAAGAAAGAACTGGCTGAACACCCCGACAAGAAAGAAGCCAATAAGAAACTCGGCGAAGAAATCAAGGAACTCGACGAAAGAATTCAGAAAAATCTCGAAGATCGATTGAGCGCCAAGCAAGAGCAGATTGAACGCATAGACGAGAATTGGCGGCAAGAGATTCGCACTCGCGAAGACGAGCGAAGCAATATTCGTCTGGATATAGAGATAATCAAGTTTGACGATAAAGGTACCCCCCGAGATCCAGCCACCTTCAGCGCGAAGGAAAAGGCAGAACTTGTCCAACTAGAAGCGCGACTCGGAGAGCTAAACAAGGAGCTCTCGATGATCGGAAAACTAATGGACAACAGGGGCGTCACGCGCGAGCTCCTCAAGCTCCAGAACGAGCGAAGAGTCCTGGAAATCGCCCTGAAAGGCGAACAAGGAATGGTGGCACCGACAGTCGGCGAACCGATCTATGCCAAAGACAAAGTCACCGGGCATCTAACCAAGTCGACCGAGGAATCGCTAGGGTCTTATCGCTTCAGAGACCCTGGCAGAAAGTCCGGCGATCAAGTCGTCGGCGGCAGCAAGGCCGACGGGCTGCCCGTGAATGTCAGGGGAGAAGTAACTCACAACGATCTCACGACTGTCATGGATACAGTCGGCACAACACCAAATCGCGATCGTACTTCATTCACGATTG
>CAZSNX010000246.1:0-1672 GCA_964607945.1 uncultured Candidatus Obscuribacterales bacterium | reverse complement strand
AGAAACCGCGAAACCGGCGACATTTCTGTCAACGTCAGCCGCCCCGGCGACGAAAGCATGGCCCGCGACGAAGCTCTCAAACACACCACGAGACATGAGGTCGGACATGCAATTCAATTCGAGCACTTCGAACGCCTGACTGCCGGTCAACAGAAAGCAGCGAAGGAAGCATTTGAGGCATTCCTCAACCATCCGGATACGCAGAAGGTGCTAGGCGAACGCACTCTAGCAGCCTACAGAGAGGCTCTCAGCAAACGCGAGAGCATCCCGAGCAACAAAAACGGCGATGCATACCTGGCCAGCTTCCCCGAACAGTTCGCCGAAATGCGAGCCTTGTATGAATTCTCCAAAACCCCTGAAGGACAGGGTATGACCTACCAACAGCTCCTTGACCATGTGACTGCTAAAGCCACAATGGGCGACAGGAGAGACGAGATAATGCGAAGCTCCGAGGCGCTTTACCAAGCGCTTGCTCGCGATGTCTTTGAGCCGTATGCGCGTTTAGATCAAGCTGGACACGCGGAAAGCAAGAGCACACCAACCTCCTCCCAAGCCACTCCCGCTGGTGCACACAATCGCAGTGCAGCGCCAGTCGATGCGATGGCAAATCCATTCCAGGCACTCAAAGACTGGCTGGGTTATGGCAAAACTGCGGACACAGCGCAGGAGGGTCCGGCACGAAAAGCAGCCCAGCAAGACCAACAGTCAGAACAAAGTAAATTAGCCGAGCAGCGAACCAACCAGCAAGAACAACTCGAACAGATCCAGAAGAAATTGGCCGAGCATCCGGACAATCCCAAGCTGAAGGAGCAGGCGGTTCTAGCTCAAAAGAAAATCGATCAGCTAACTGACAAAATAGTTGACGATCTGCACAATCAACTTGAGCCGCACAACACGCAACTCAATCAACTAAAGGCTGAACAGGCGCAACGAGAGCACGACTACAACGAGCGCCTGCGAAAGCTGGGAGATGAACTAGAAAACGCTCCGGAATCACAGAGAGATGCAATCGACGATCGCATCGACGCTGAACAAATGCGGCACAAACAGGAATCGGATCAAAACGCGATTCGCACAGCAGAGGTCGAGAAAGCAAGAGAGCCGATCATCCAAGAGATTGCAGCCGAGCGCGGTGCCGTATTGGACAGCCAGAGAGAAGTACTTGCCAAAGAACGGTCGGCGCTCAAACTGGAGATGGAAAGGCTGGTAGCCTCTCGTGAAAGCCGTGGCGAATTGCCAACTGACAGGCTAAATAGAAGAATAGCCGAGACCGAACAGAAGGTGGCTGAACTCAGCCAGGCGAAAGACGGTGAAACTCGCGCTGAGCGCAACTTACGAGAGCGCGCCTTGAGCGCCGAGCAAAAGCAACTCGAATGGCTCAATCAAGAACGTAAGATTCGCAACACACACACGATGCACGCCCTAGAAGGTAAGATCGCCGAGCTCGGCGCTCGGGTAGACAGCCTCAGCTCTGACATCGCAACCAATCTGGACCGACGGATCGCTCCGCTTAACGAACAGCTGAAATCGTTGCAAGCGCAATCGGACGGAATGAAAGCCAGGCACGCAACCGAATTGAATGCCCTCAAAGATCAACAAAGAAACGCAGACCGCCTGGAAAAGGTTGCGCTGGAGCGACAGATCGGAGAGCTCCAGAAGCGGCAGAAAGAAG
>CAZSNX010000245.1:0-6826 GCA_964607945.1 uncultured Candidatus Obscuribacterales bacterium | reverse complement strand
AGTTCCAGACTCCCGCTGATGTATCGAGACTAGCGGCCGGCAAGCACCTCTTGGGTATGCTTGGAAATCCCATGGAACAAGCCAGTGGACGTAATATCATCTCAAAGATCGAGCGTTCGGGTGAGCTGGAGCAAATATCGAATCTTTTGCGAGATCCAGTTAAGGCTGGTGCCGGACGAGTGTTGGCAGAAATGTTGCGTTCCACAAATCGAAGAGACAATGATGCTGCTACTTCGTTCTTGCGAGCATCATTTAGAGCAGAGCGAATTGATGTATCTGAGAGCGGAGAAAATGCCGCGTCGCTCAAGAATGGTGTAAGTACTCTGATATCAATGCTCGGCAGAGCAGAGACTAGAGACCTGGCTAAACTGGCTTTGGGAAGCATTTCAGAAGCTGACCACGTTCGTTTAGTCGGTCAAATGCTTGCCGATAAGCGTTTTCACGGCGACATCAAGAAACTGAATGAGATGGCGCGTGGAAAGAGTGATGCCACTGCTGCGACAACCATCCTAGATCAAGTTAGCAATGCCGGGCAAGTTAGTCAAATGCTGGCGATGAAGCATCAAAAGCCGGAGAGTTTCAATCAAATGGTGGCACTGCTCAATGGTGAAAATGGTAGTGCGGGTGTGATTGCCGCTAGACGGGCTCTGAATCTGTTAAGTAGCGCCGGACCTTCGGAACGATCAGCCGGAAATGAGTATCTCAAAATGCTTTCTTCCGATCGCGAACGTGATGTAGCTGTAAGCTTGCTGAATAACCTATCGCGAGGAGATGAGCGATTTCTGCAGCTAATGAGACAATCGGACAATCGTAATGCTACTGATACACTCATGCGCTTGATGGAATTAGGTGACTCCGCTCCGGCCAATAAACTCATGTCATTGCTTCAAAGCGATAAAAAGGAGCGAAAAATGCAAGGAGAGTCACTCCTGTCAATGCTGAAAGATCCGAAGTATCAAAACACTGCAATACGAATGCTCAGGCAGGTCAGCGAATGATGAAATCGGTGGGCGAGTAGCTGGACTTCAATTTCGTGCTGGATTACAGACCTTGCCGAGGCAAACGCGACGCTTTGCGCCGGTGCATTGCGGAACGTTGTTGGGAACGCCAAAGTAGGTGGTGTAAGCCAGTAGCGCAAAAAGGAGCGCTTCTTTGAACTTTGTCGAGATTCCGAAATCTTCGTGTCGTTTGATTTGAATTGGGTGGGGCCAGAAGGATCTCAGATTATCTACAAGTGCAGAGTTCTCTGCACCACCACCGCCTAGCACGAGTTGTTCTAACTGATTTGTCGGCTGGATGAATGTTCTGTATGCTTCGGAAATTGCCTTTGCTGTCAGTGCTGTCAGAGTGGCAATGCAATCTGATGGTGCAAGACCGCGATGCATCGCCTCTGACAGGAGGTTGTCCGCTACTGTGTAGCCAAATTCCTCTCGACCGGTCGTCTTTGGCGGAAGCTTCTGGAAATAAGGATGTTTCAGAAGTGCATCAAGCCAGTCGCGATCTACGGATCCACTCTGTGCGAGCTTGCCGCTCTCATCGAAGTCCCGGTTGAAGAGTCTACTGGCTGCTCTGTCTATCAGCATGTTGCCCGGCCCGGTATCAAATGCTAGCTGCGCTCGACCGTAATTATCGAGAACTGTGATGTTTGCGATTCCGCCTATATTCAAGATGCCGGTCGAATGTCCTTGCGCGCCAAAGAGGACTTCGTCGGCAAACGCAACTAAAGGAGCCCCCTGTCCACCTGCGGCAAGATCGGCTGCGCGAAAGTCGGCAACTACAGGAATTCCAGTCCTTTCGGCAATTACTGAAGGTTCTCCGAGTTGCAAGCTGCCCTGGCAGCTAATCCCCCAAAACTTCTTTTGGGTAGGTGAATGCCAGATAGTTTGTCCGTGAGAGCCGATGAGGTCTATATCTGCCATGCTCAGTTTGCATTCTCTAGCTAAAGCAATAGCGCTTTGAGCAAAAATTTCGCCGACAGCCACGTTTAATCGGCAGATCTCCTCCAGGCTTGAATAACCTCTTGCCAGAGTCTTTTGCATTTGGCGTTGGAAACTCGGCTCAAAAGGGTAAAGAATCGAACCGAGCATTCGAGCTTTAAGCGTTGGAACGTTGTTTGGCTCAAAAGATGATTGAGCGTCGACCGGGCGAATTTCAAAAATGGCAGCATCGACGCCATCCATCGAAGTACCACTGTTCAAACCGATTACCTTAAACGGTTTCATTGCAAGCTCCAAAAGGGATTGCTGTTTATAATGCCTCCTTGACATCGAGCGAGGCTATTGGAATACTGGAAGAGATGGCTGGCTGCAGCCGGCTATCCGCAACTTCGAAACCGACCTTCTAGAAGTGCAAAGTTCTATGGTCCGATTGAGGTTTTGGAGTTGGAGTAGAGGACTGCCCACCCGTGGTAGCGGGGCCGGCGGTCCTTTCTATATGCGCGGCGGGGAGACAGACTGTGCAGTGACTTAAGCTAGCGGCAGCCCCGCCGCGCGAAGAGACGCTCCGCTGCGGAAAGCTCCTCGCTTTCCTGCGCTACGCTGTAACTTGAGATCTTTTGCGGCGGGCGGACTTCTCAGCCGATCTAGTTATGCGCAGCCTCTTCGTTTTCTCTTTCCGTAGGGAGGCTAATTGCCGATTTCCACCGCCTTGTGTGCGGTGATATGAACTGACTTCGAAAGTACCATTAGCTGATAGTGTGAATCAGATTCCTTACCATGGCGCCCTCCAGCGTAAGCCTCGGAAGCGGGCATAGTCTCTGTCAGTCGTAATCCATTCGCAGCTCGATTCTATTGCAAGAGCTGCAAACCAGGCGTCCTGTACCAGATTACCCCGTGCTGCTGAGTCATGGCAGAGTTGCTCGAATATCGACCAGTGTCTTTCCCCGGGTTGTATAACTGAGGCATTCGACTGATTCAGCAGAGTGCGGGCAAACTCGAGTGCGTCTTTTTGCTGGCTAGGATGTGCAAATATGCGCGGGTGGGTGCTGATACGGATAAGCGAGCTAAGAACTTGTGGGCATACACCATAGACCTCGTTTCCATTAATAACGGAGTCGAGCCAGGTTCGATAACGGTCGTGATCGATTAGGTCGCCTCGAAATGCATATAGAAGTACATTGACGTCCGGAAGAATCATTCAAACTCGCCCTTCGAGGCGATCGAGCACGTCCGAGGAATCATCCAGGTCTACTCCGGGGAGCAACCCGCCACCGGCATGGCACACCGGCAGCTGTACTCGAGGTTTATCTTTTGCTGCGCTCGGGCGCATTAAAACCAAACGCAAGCCCTGCTCGATCAGTGCTGTAAGCGTAATTTTGCGCCGCGCTGCTTCTTTTTTGGCTCGCGAAAGTAATTGATCGTCTAGTCTAACTGTAGTTCTCATATGTCTAAGCATATTGAGTATGATGCGTATATGTCAAGAATCGTGGAAGCTTCATGAAACTAAGGCATTTATTGAATTGAGCAGACGTTCGCATTTGATTTTGGCGCAGGTCGCCGTCATCGTATGCGAGTTTCCTCTTTCGCTGTCAGTGCGGATTACCGCATGCACAACTACTTATTGTTTGAATGCCAAGCCGGGTTAATAGCTGTCACGGTGTTAAGATATTCCGAATCGCTTAAACGGTAGCGATTGCTGCTGGCAACGGGTTTCTGACAGCTAAGGAAATAAAACATGGTAGATCTCTTCATCGGCAAGGGTAAGCCAAGCAGGCGAGCCTATGGGTTTGACGAAATTGCTCTGGTACCGGGCTCAGTTACTCTCGACCTGGAGTTGTGTGACGTCTCTTGCAAAATCGGTGGTGTCAATTTCGCGATGCCGATCGTGGCCAGCGCGATGGACAGTGTGGTTGACGTAAAGATGGCCGGGCAGATCGGGAAGCTTGGCGGCCTTGCGGTGTTGAACCTGCAGGGGCTGCAAACTCGCTATGAAGACCCTTCTTCTGCATATGATGAAGTGGTCGGATGTGACAACAGCAGTTTTGTTCAGGTGATGCAAAAGCTGTACTCCACGCCGGTCAAAGACGAGCTCGTGGCTAAGCGAGTGAAAGAGATCAAGTCTCAGGGCGTAGTTGCGGCGGTTTCTGTCACTCCCAATCTCGCCGCGAGATATGGTCCTATCGCTGTAGAAGCTGGTTGCGATATTTTGGTCGTGCAGTCGACCGTAACCGGCTTGGAGCACAAATCAGCGCAGTCGGGCGCGCAATTGAATCTGTAGGAGTTTTTCAAGACTATCGGTGTTCCTGTTGTAGTGGGCAATTGTGTAACTTACGACACCGCCTACAGGTTGCTTGAATGCGGCGTAGCCGGAATTCTGGTTGGGGTTGGCCCGGGTGCGGCTTGCACTTCGCGCAGTGTTCTGGGCATCGGTGTGCCGATGGCAACGACGATTGCTGATTGTGCTGCTGCGGGGCGCGATTATCGGGAGCGCTCAGGAAGAGATGTCGTAGTGATCGCTGATGGGGGTATGGTAGTCGGCGGTGATGTTTGCAAGGCGATTGCCTGCGGCGCGGATGCGGTCATGATAGGCTCGCCGTTCGCTCGGGCTAAGGAAGCGCCCGGACGCGGATTCCACTGGGGAATGGCTACGCCAAGTCCGGTTTTGCCGCGTGGAACGCGTATTAAGGTCGGCAGCTCGGGTTCTCTTGAAGACATATTGTTTGGACCGGCCAGAATTGATGATGGCAGCCAAAATCTGGTTGGCGCTCTCAAGACGAGTATGTCGACTCTGGGTGCCGCTAACCTCAAAGAGATGCAGCAAGTGGAAGTCATCATTGCTCCGTCCATTTTGACGGAAGGCAAAGTTTTCCAGCATGCTCAACATCTGGGAATGGGCCGGTAAAATCAATTATCGACAAGTTGGCCTGAGTGGATCAGGAACAATGTCGAGCCGCCGGCGTCTGCCGGAACTATCTATGGCAATTTGGCGTAGTTAGTTGAAATTTCTGCGGCGAGTAACCTGTTCTTTCGGACAGGATGCTTGTGTTGTCAGGTACGTAGAAAAGGGGAGATTGAAAGAATGCCTGTAGTAAAGAAGATGCTTGTAGCCGGTACGATTTTGGTTATGGCTGGTGGGGGTTTTGCGCTTGGAAGAATGGCAAACGGGCTCGGAAGCGATGCCGATAGCGCGCAGGCTCGAGAGCAATCCCGCACCTTGCTTGCCTCCGGGCAGTCGGCTGCAGTCGCGCTTGGTGGTGAGACAATTGCCGATATCGCATCAGCTGCTGCGCCGGCGGTCGTGAACATCGAAGTCGATCAGCAGGTGAGCGCGAACGTTCCTGGCTTCGTAATGCCGTTTCTGGGCGGCAACATGCCAAATGGAATGGAGTTCTTTTTCAACGGTCAACGCATGGGCCCCGGTGGCAGGGGAAACAGACCGAATCTTCCCAAAATCGAAAAACACAATACCGGCTCGGGTTTTATTGTACGCCCAGATGGTTACATCTTGACCAACGCGCACGTGGTTCGTGGTGCCAACAAGATTAAGGTGACTATGAACGATAAGCGAATCTTCACTGGCAAGGTCGTGGGATCCGACAGCTTCTCTGATCTTGCGGTAGTGAAGGTGGAGGGCACAGACCTTCCGACCTTGAAGATGGGCAGCTCCAGCTCGTTGCGCCCTGGCGAGTTCGCTGTGGCGATCGGCAGTCCGCTCGGCTTTGACCATACGGTTACGCTCGGAATCATTTCAGCGGTCGGTCGATCGGTTACTGACGTTAATGGCAATATCAATTTCATACAAACTGATGCTGCTATCAATCCGGGCAACTCCGGCGGACCGCTGTTGAACCTGCATGGTGAAGTGATTGGCGTCAATACTGCTATTCAAGCCAACGCGCAGAACATCGGATTCTCCATTCCCGTTGATATCGCCAAATCAGTGAGCGACGATCTAATTGCCAATCGTAAGATATTGCGGCCGTGGTTGGGTATCGCCATGTCGGATCTCGATGAGACCATGGCAAAAAGCCTCGGACTTCCCCCGACTACAAAGGGTGTAGTCGTCTCTCAAGTGATCGAGGGAAGTCCCGCCCAGGCAGGTGGACTAGAGCGCGGCGATATTATTCAAAAGATCGACGGCAAGGATATGGGCGCCCCGAAAGAAGTGCAGGAGTACGTTCGCTCGCACAAGGTTAGTGATACCTTGAATTTCTTTGTGCTCAGAAGTGGTTCACCAAAGGCAGTGGCAGTCAATATCGGGCAGTATCCAGACAAGATAGCCTCTGAAAAGGAAGACAACCAACCTCAGTCTGACGCTGACTAGATTGTTTAGAGACGCGCGTTGCAGGGGCGGCACTTCCGCCCTTACCCACGTAATTGATGTCAACCAAGAAGTCCTTGGCAGAACAGATATCGATCTATTCAGCTAGTTATCGAACATCTCTTTACAAATAGAAACACAAGCCAATACTCTGATTGAAATGCTTCATTTAGTGGACTAAATCAATACATGGAATAGGGGATAACTGTCCGCTGTGCCTGGCGTCTCATGTAGGGGGGCGTTTAGCATGGGGACCGAAAAACTTTGTAGGGTAGTGCATTTCGAGGGGGGGCTTGGCCACACGCTCGGAAAGTTGTGTCGGCTGCTCCTTGTGCTGCTACTCGATTTGCAATTGATTATCCCAGCGGCCTTAGCTCAAGTTGTTTCGGAATCCCCATCCCCACCGTCTGCTCCGGCACCTATCGATCTCGATCTGACTTCCACTACGGCCAATCTCAACGCTGCGCACCTGGTTAGTAAATCCGCCAGCCCACTGGTCATAGACGTTGGCGGAACCTCGCTCACCATCGCCGACAGGACCCCATTGACCCCCGCACAACGTCTGGCT
>CAZSNX010000244.1:0-6842 GCA_964607945.1 uncultured Candidatus Obscuribacterales bacterium | reverse complement strand
GCCGAATCCACTCAAGGAAACGTTCTCGCCCGAAATAGTTCCAGCCGTCCGAAAGTCGTTGCCGTATGCCCATGTTTCCACAAGAGTGGTGAATCCGCCCCCGACATCCGCTCCGATCGAGATTGTCGAACCATCATTGTTTGCTCTTAGCAAAATAGTTCCGGCTCCACTGACACTAACCGGTCCGTCAACTACGAGAGTTGCACCTGGCGGTCCTGGACGGACTGATGTGCGAACGATTAGATCGGTTTGTGAAGCAGAGATAGTCCCTGTGTGCAACCCACTGATTGCACCAATATCGACAAATATCTGATTTGCACCGACTGTTAGCGTGTGTCCGCTACCAGAGTAAGTGTCCAACGTGTAAATGTTCAATTCACTAATCGAAGAGCTACTGAAATCCAAGTCGCTAGCGAGCTCGATTTTCAAGTTATCTTTAAAGTTATCAATTAAGCGGTCAGGACGCCCAATGTACAAGTAACTGACATCGGTTCGATTCACGAGCTCATCAGCTGTCAGAACGAAACCAGGACCAATCGCATTGCCACCGAGCTTGACCGGTGTCGCGGCTCCAACTACGTAACCTGTATTGGGCGGTCTAATCATGAGCTGACTAGCCAAAATCCTGCCGGCGGAGTAATCCACTTCTGCTGCCGTAATGTCTATCCACGCAGCATTCTTGGTCGCCAAAGTACCAAGATCGTTAGTCAAGACAAATCTACCACCGGCAGTCAGGTTAACCGTCGCATTATCGTCGAACGACAGAAACGAACCGTCAACATTGAGATTTCTATCGGCAAACACAGTTGCGGTTGTAGCAGAACCTCTTGTCTGAATGTCCATTTTGCCTGGACCAGCTCCAATGTCGAGATCTGCAGAAGCACCCAACGAATGGATACTAACACCACCGAGCTGAAAACCCGAATCCGCTATCAAGGTAACGTGCGCCGTACTCGGCCAGGAAATCGGAGCACCGAACAGGCTTATGTCGATCGCATCAAGGGAAATGCTATCCGAGAATGTTAGCTTGCCTGTGGACTCCAGAACGATTTGACGCTGTGATGCCCCCGGAGAAAACGAAATACCTGAGGGGTCCACACCCAAATCGCGAAAGCCTGTAACTTTAATTACATTTGAGTTACCGGGCGCTCGAATGTCTACCTTACCCGCACCAGATCCAATAGTCAGATCAGCCTCACCGCTCACGTTGTTGACTAAAATAACTCCGGACGGCAGGGCGCCGGTCACGTCGAATGTAATATGTCCAGTGCTAGGGAACACAATTGGTGACCCAGTCAGATCAATTTTATTGGCAGACAGTGTCATACTGTCGGTAAACTCTAACTTGCCGTCTACATTCAGTTCGATTAGATTCTGCAGCGCTCCGTTGGAAAGCAGCAATCCAGCCGGATCGATGGTGAGGTCGCGAACGCCGGTAATTCTGAGATTCTTACTTGTACCAAGGGCTTGAATGTCGACCTTACCGCTGCCCTGTCCGACATAGAGATCGGATACTCCACTGAGGTCAGTAATAAGGACTTCACCTCTCGTGAAACAGCCAACGCAAGTCTCAGATGCACCACTATTGACGCTCAAGGTCAGATGTCCGGCAGTTGGCCAATTTATTGTGAGCCCTTTCAGCTCGATGAATCCCCCGAGACCACTTCCGCTGCTCTTAGCATCAGCAGATATGAAACCGGATGACATTGTGAGTGGTCCCGAGTTTGCTCTCAAGATAAATCTGGCACCATTAGCATTTCCTTCCGACACCATACTGATTACTGCCGTTGGAAGGACCTTGATTCCACCAGTGCCGTTGTTCGTGACAGTGATGAATCCAGCGCCTCTTCCGCTACCAGCCAGCGCATCCGTACTTATGCTTCCGTTAACTCCAGCTATAACTGCACCTGAACCAATCTGAAACTCCTCAAGTGAGTTCGTGGTAATGGTGAGCGTAGGCACAGTGATGAAGGGGCTGTGCTGATTGATATCCCCATTGATGTACACATTGTCAGGTCCAACTACTGATATGTTGGCTCCGGCGGTGAGAGCACCTGTTACAACTGTTGTCCCGGCATTGACAGTTAGTGCACTTCCAGCGTTCAACGCACCAGTTGATACGAACGTGCTGGCAACTATATTGATGATTGTTGCAGCAGTCACCGAATCCGCAGTAATAGACATACCGCTCAGCTGAACATCACCGTTGCCGGAAATCACAGTTGCGCTACTTATATCCAACGCGCCGCTGATAGAAAGATCGCGCTTTGCAGTCAGGGAGATTTGCCGCTGGAACGCTCCAGGAGTAAGGACCAAACTGGCAGAATCAACAATTAGGTCCCTCCCGGCCGTGATTGTGATCTTCTTATTGGCACCGGTGTCCTGAAAGTCAATCTTACCGGTGCCCGTGCCAATAAGCAGATCAGTTGTGGTCCCCAGATCATTGATGAGAATAACTCCCCTGTTAAGCGGCAGTGTAATAGCTCCGGTACTGGCTGCGGCGCCACTACTGGCACTTAAGGTCAAGTGCCCCAAAGCGGAAAGAATGATTGCATTTCCAGTCAACTCAATGTTGCCACCAAAGCCACTGCCGGCGCTGATTGCATTTACCGATATCTGGCCAGCCGGCAACGTGAGCGGACCAGCACTGGCAAGCAGCCTGATACTGCCACCACTGCTCGACATGCCATCCGGAATGGCAGATAGCGCTGCTGAAAGTAATCGAATACCTCCTTGTCCGCTGTTAGTTATCCAAATGGAGGCAGGTGCACTGGCACTGCCAAGTAACGCATCAGCATTTATGTTGCCATTAACGCCAGAAACGACCGCCCCCGGTCCAATCTGAAACTCATTTACGCTGTTAACCGTAATGGTGAGTGCGGGAGGCATCAGAATCGGACCATTTTCAACACCATTAAGATTAATGCCACCATTTATGAAAGCATCCTTGCCTGCCGTCACCGAAATGGAACCATTAGCGCTCAATGGTCCAGTGACTATGGAGGAGCCCGAGCCACTGATGCCGTTGTTGTGGACGAAACCGCCGAAAGCCAAGTATCCATTCAACAGAGAGAAGGAAACTTGCTGAAGTCCAGCGACAACAGTAATAATATTGCGGGCTGAATCTAACGCGGCAGCGTTTGGCGTTATGACTTCTATGCCACCGATATCAATTGAACGAGCAGCCGTTGAAGATCCGGCGCTGATCCACACCCCGCCTCGCCCACTGCCGCTAGGAAAGCCATTGGCTGATATGGTCACGTTGCTCGGGATGGCGATAGTGCCAGAAGAGCTTGACGAACCGGCAAATGCGAACATCGTAATAGAACCTGCTCGAGATGCGACATTCGTAGTCGAAGCTGAAATGAGGGACAGAGTTGTATCCGTGACAAAATCAATTTTGCCACCGGAAAGAGACTGAGAACCGGCTGTCAAAAAAGTTTGAACGCCGGAAGGTGATGCAGGCAGACTGTTGTTCGGCGCGATGCTAGCACCAGCCATCAACACCAAATGCCCTGCATTTCCTGTGCTGGATCTCGAATCGAGTGAAGAGCCGCTCAGCGCACCAGTAATGTCGCGACCCGAAAGTATAGCGAGGTTGGCACCATTGGTAATCACGTTTCCAATTTTGATACCGGACGGAGAGGCGATTGTCATGCCGGACGAAGAAAAAAATGTCAGATCACCAGTCGACACAGTACTTGCAGCACTGGTTCCACCTGTAAATGTTCCACCTATCAAACTCCCCCCAAAGATCGTAGGTTTGGTCGGAGTGCTTACCACAGGCTGCCCGTAATAGACGAATATTCCACCGCCGCCTCCGAATCCGCCTCCAATCGTATTGATAGTGCCTAAACTGATCGGTTTATCGGTTGTGCCACCGGCGATGATGCTTACATCTCCATTACGATCTGCGAAGCCAGTCCCGCCTCCAGTAGTAATCGCGAGCGAACCAGGCAAATTGATCGTGCCAGGGTCCGAACTTGTTGGATTTAAGCCGTTGAATGCGATTAGCGTAACGTTGCCCCCATTTCCATTCGTACTGCCGGTAGTGAACTGGGTTATCGGGGTTCCTGTCGCCAGATCGATCTTCCCACCGGAATCGGAAGCGCCTTGAATGACGAGCGTAATATTGGCATCATTCGGATGTGGTATGTTCGGCTGAACCTGCCCCGGGTTAGCTCCATCGGTCGAGATATTCGCTCCGGCAATGACCATGACGTTGCCGCCGCGGCCGGAAGTTGAGCTGGTATCAATAATCCCCGCGCCGGCAGCTGTGAGTACATCTCGGCTGGCAACAATCGCCAGATCCGTACCGCTGTATTGCAATGTACCAGCGATGATTACGTCACCGTCGTCGGCTGTGTTGTAAAAGGCAGGGTCACCGGACAACTTTATAGTTCCCAGTACAAGATTCTTGGTCGCAGCCGACACCCAGGTCTGCCCGGCATTCATGTTGACAGTCCCTTCGAGCTTTCCAACCGAAACGTCAACTGCGCCACAGCCGGAATTGAGATTTAGCTCCTTGGCCAACAAATCCCCGCCTCGAATCGATAAATTCGCCTGCGCGGTAAAGCTGCTATCCCGAACGTTAATCGCGCCTGCCAGCGCCTGAATAGTTCCATTCAAGTTATTAATCGCGATATTGTTTGCCAGATTTGCGGCGATGTTAATGTTTCCAGTCGATGCAGCTATCAATCCGGCGTTGTTGACTATTCCGGAACCAGCAAAGATATTCACACTGTTTAACGCTTGCATAACCGGCGCCGGGCCGGTAACCCCAGCTGGCAGCGCATTAGTGATAGAGCCTCCGGCGCTAAGATTGAGCGTGCCGGCGCTGGTGATGGTACCGGCATTGAGAATGTTTTGAACTGCCGCAAGAGTCAGGTTCAAATTCCCTATGGCGTTGTTGACACCTGGCAGTCCACCGGCCGGCAGAACTGAAGTTAGCAGTGCACCTTGCTGGTTAATGATGTTATTTGCGCTGATTGAAGCTGTAGTCACGCCCGGACTGGACGAGGCAGCGAAGAATGTGCCGCTATTCGCGAGCGTGCCCGTCAAATTCAACGCTCCGGCAGTAGCGAAATCCCGCAGCACAGTCACGCCCTGAGGGACTACAACGTCGCTTACGAATTGACTGAACCGCGCGCCCATGGTGAAAGATCCACCCACCGCGTTACCATCTTGCCCGAGCGTGATCGACTGCTGTCCGGTTGAGACCACCTGATAAACCGCCAGTCGTTCGGCTGGGGTCAAAACACTTTGAGGAGTTACCTGGACAACGGCCGACCCGACCTGAATGTTTACAGGCGTATTCTGCAGCACTGCAGGAGGCTGCAAGCTACGGGTGGTAGAGGTCAGGTCGAGATTGATCGGACTGGGTGCCGCCGGCGGAATCACAGCCGGCAACGTGTTTACTACAGCTGCCTGCATCACATCCGTCGCCGGCGTAGGAGTTGGCACCGGTGCCGGAATCGCTGCCTGCACAGGCGTTTGAATAGGCAGCGGTGCGATCACCGCATCCGGCATCGGTGTCGGCAATGGGGTTGTTATCGGCGTCGGTACAGGTGTTGGCGCTGGACTTTGAATAACTGACTGGATCGCTGCCGAATCCACTGCCGGGGTCGGCACCGGAACCGGGGTAGCTACGGGTGCCGGAACAGCCGCAGCCGGTAGGTTGCTAGTGGCTGCACCGGGGTCCGCAGGTATTGGATCTTCCGCCTGCGCAGGCACAGTCATGGCGAGTAGAAGGCAGCCTGCCAGCAAAACTGCTAGAACCTGCCGAGCAATCTTCAGCACGAAAAATCCCCCTAGCAATCAACATCCTGTGGTTTCCTCGGCCATGGCAGGCAAAGCTGAAGTCCGCTCCGTGCTCCAGGAATTAACGTGCGAGGCCCATGTTTATACTGACATTCTATTATTATTGGCAACTTTAAGTGTTTTGTCTACAATTTCTCATCAAACCTGAATCATAAATTTGAGACCGGGTCTGCCAGATTCGGTTCGGTTTGAAGCAGGGCGAACACTGCCAAGAGTCCAACAGAGCAGATCACGTAGCTGAAGCTTTGGCTATTTCGGACATTATTCGTTCAGATATTTAACGAAAGCTGTCTGGACTAGTCCATACCTGCTCGCGGACTAAAATCGAGCTGCAATTGCGCTTCGTTCGCGTCCTGCTTCATTGCCAGTTTGATTTTGCGGGTAACATCAGCGCCAATGGACAGCTGCCGAATTTCCTTCTCTTCATGCGGACCGTCGACTAATGGTTCAAAGTGAAATGTGTACACACCGGCCGGCAAGGTCATTTCGCAACAACCATCGTCACCGGTAAAGACGGCTCCGGACAACTTCAACTCGTGTTTTCCTGGATGCTGCTCCAGCGAATGCTCCAATTGCTCCTTGCTGTAGGGATTAAAGCTCACCTTACAACGGGCGATCGGCTCTCCGTCATCTCCGGCAACTTCGAATCGCACCAGCATTCTTCCTTGCCAGATAAATTCCAAATTGCAAGGTTGATCCTTAACTTCCACAGCCTGAGCTGTAGAGGGATCGCCGGCAATCGAAATCCAATATTTACCGGCTGCAAGCATAAGCTTGAATCGACCGGAATCATCTGTTGTGTACTTTGCCAGCGGGAATTGGCGATCTTCGGCTTCCGGCGACTCACCTCTGTCCGAGCATACCAACACCGTAATTCCGCTGCGCGGACTGTTTTTGCCATCTCTAACATGACCGACAACCGGTACAGCGGCTCCTAGTTCCACATCAACTCGAGTATCTCCACCGCCCACTACTACCGGGCGAGTCCAGGGACCGCCAATTCTCTCGGAGTGACGGCGCCT
>CAZSNX010000243.1:0-6849 GCA_964607945.1 uncultured Candidatus Obscuribacterales bacterium | reverse complement strand
TGGCAAGCATTGTGGTTGCCCTGCCAATATGAGTTAATAGTATCTGGTTAATCTTTCTCTTCTAGAAGGGGAAACTGTAATGAATCCATTACGTGCACTTTTCCTTAGCCTGTCGCGCATGCCCCCAGCGGTCATGTTGCTTATCATCGTCGGATTGGCAGTCGTCGTAACCATGATGGTTACCGGCAAAATGAGCGAGTCCGAAAAGCAGATGAAAGATCAGGAGCAAGCGCTCAAGGCTAAGTATGAGCAAAAAGCGAAGGTGGTCTACACGACCAAGGACATCGCGGAAGGGGCAACCGTATCCGCAGATGCTCTTGAAGAGAAGGAAACAGATGCAGGCAAAGCGCCTGTAGATGCTTTCTCCTCCACTTCGATGGCCGTCGGCCGTGTTGCTAAGTACGGTATTCCTGCCGGTCAAATCGTGACCGCGCACGACTTCACCACTACCATGCAACAAGTCGGCTTTGAAGCAAAAATCAAAGAAGGCCACCGTGGTGTCACTTTCGCCGTAGATAGTACTACCGGAGTTGCTGGATTTGTTGCACCGGGTAGTCACGTAGACATCGTAGGAGTAGTTGGATCTGGTGCTCTGACCAAAGCCCAGCCGATTCTTTCAGATGTCGAAGTGATTGCATGCGGACAGCAATACCAGAAACAAGCAGCCGGAGCTGCGGTTCCTGCCAATTCCATCACAGTAGCGCTCACGCCGGAGGACTCCAACAAGCTGATAAAAGCTGTTGCCGCCGCCAACAAGCTCTACCTGACGTTGAGAAATGACAAGGACCATACTCCAGTTGCGGTAGTAGACGTGACTGCAATGTTTGATAAACCAAAACCGCAGCAAGTGGCTGTAGCACCGCCTCCGGCGTTGCCGCCGCCGCCTTTACCGGGCGCTCCGGTTGGTGGATCAGCAGCCCCAGCACCGCCTCCACCTCCGCCTATGCAGGAGATCGAAGTGTGGTCTGGCAGTAAGAAAGAAGTTATCTCGGTGCCTAAATCATAGACGCCGTGTGATCTTCCTTATTGCGTTGGGTACAAAACTAGAGGGGTTGTCGGATAGGAGTTCAGGACCGATATGAAACTGACTACTTTGCTTGTATGTGATGCTGGTTTGGACAAACGCCAGACCATCGAAGACTTAATCCACAGCCAGCCTTCGCTGGCCCTTGTGGGAACTGTGTCGGGTGGTATGGCACGCGAACAGATCGGCAGCCTGCATCCAAAGTTAGTCTGGATCGAGCTGTCACCGGCTCCAGTCCGCGGATTGTCGTTGCTTGCGGAGCTGCGGGAAACTTTCCCGCAGCTCTACTTCTTCGTCAGTTACGAAGTGCCGGATCCCGAATTGATCCGCACCGCCTACCGATTGGGAGCTTCGGATTTCCTCGATGCCGAGCGCTGGCGAACAGATTTGCCTGCCGCCGTGCAGAGCATCCAGCTGAAGCACCAGTCCGAGTCGACGTCAACTGCTTCTGGTAAGTGCGTAGCCATATTCAGTCCGACCGGCGGGATTGGTGCAACTACCATTGTCACCAATCTTGCCGGTTATCTGGGTAAGTACGGCGAGACTTGTATCGTCGACCTCGATTTGCAATTCGGCATGGTTTCGCACTATTTGAACCTCGAGCCATCATTCAGCTTGAGCACCATCGATTTTTCGCACACTAACTTCGATGCCACTTACTTGCGTAACTTGATGACCAAGTACGACGACAAGCTCTCTGTCTTGGCTGCGCCGCCTGAGCTTGAGGACATCGGCGACATTTACGCCGCGCAAGTGCAAGAAATTCTCTTTACCGCCAAGCAAGAGTTTCGCTTTACGGTCGTCGACCTGCCGAAAAACTTGCTCGATGAGCGTGCGATCGCCACACTCGATTTAGCCGATCATGTGCTGGTTCTCACCGAGTACAACTGGGCTGCCATTCTTAATGCGCGTAAGTGTCTGGATACTTTTAAGGCGCACTACAATCAAGAAAAGCTATTACTTTGTATCAACAGATCCGAGTGGCTCCCTCAGGACGTACTGAGCGAGTGCCGGGCGAATTTGAATTATCCCGTTTTTGCCGAAATTCCCAACGACGCCAAGACTGCTAAATGGGTGAACAACCAGGGGCAGATTGCTCCCGGTCACACTGCGCTTGGTAAGGCTCTCGACTCGCTGGCGCGCCGCATAAGCGGAGGCGAACAGCTGCTTCTCACGGCGGGAGCCGGGGAGAAGGGAGGCGGTTTCCGGTTGCCGGCTATCTTTGGCAAGCGCAAATAAAAGGTGGTGAGTTCCTAAATGTCTGACGATAGAAAAGATCAGAATTTGCCGGCACGTCCTACGTCTTCATTGATGGGGCAGTTGGTGAGACAACGGCAAGCCGGTGAAGTCGCCCCGGTCAATCAGCAAGGCGGTCAGGTAGCCAAACCGGGCGGTCAAGGAGCTGGCGGTTTAGCTGCCGGCGGCGGTCCGGGCTCTCAGGCCGCTGCTGCCGCACAGGCTGGTCCGACCAGGGCTGACATAGACAGGGTCGATGCGCGCGACGAGTTCGTTACGCCGCAGCAGTCTGCCGAACCGCAGCAGGAGCTCGGAAAGTTCTCGACCAATCAAGGATTGATCCGCGAGCGGGAAAAACTGATTATCGATCAGCTCAGGCGGGAGCTCGATACGTCCCGGATGACTCAGATTAGTGAGGATACTCAAGCTCAAGTCAGAGCTCGGATTAGAGAAATTGTCAATTCTGATCCGGCGCCGCTGACGATGATGGAAAAAGGGATCCTTCTGCAGAACATTCTCGATGAGGTGTTCGGCTTCGGTCCGCTCGGTCCGTTGCTGAGAGACCCGTCGATTGGGGATATCTGCGTCAACGGTCCGGGCTCGGTTTATGTGGAGCGTCACGGGCGCTTGGAAAAGACCAGCATCGTATTTGAGAACGAGCGACACTTGCGGCAGACGATCGACAAGATCATTCAACCGTTAGGAAGACGTCTCGATGACAACTCACCAATGGTGGATGCCCGTCTGCCCAACGGCTCACGTGTTAACGCTACCATTCCGCCGGTGTCGATCGATGGACCGACACTGACAATTCGTTGTTTCGGCACGTCTATTATGTCGCTCGGGCAGCTCTGCGAAAAAGGAGCGATGTCCATTCCGATGGCGGAAGTCTTGAAGGCTTGCGTCAAAGGTCGGGTGAACATGATTATCTCCGGAGGTACAGGCTCCGGAAAGACAACTCTTCTCAACGCACTTTCCGCCCACATCAATCCGCGCGAGCGCATCATTACAATTGAAGACGCCGCCGAATTGAAACTGCAGCACGAGCACTGGATCCGAATGGAAACCAGACCGCCCAACACGGAAGGGAAAGGGCAGATCACGCAACGGATGTGCCTGATCAATACACTTCGTATGCGCCCGGACCGTATCATCCTCGGGGAATGTCGGGGTGAAGAAGCGTTCGACATGCTTCAGGCCATGAACACCGGTCACGGTGGATCGATGACCACCATTCACGCCAACTCACCACGGGATGCCACAAAGAGACTTGAGAACATGATCCTCATGTCCGGTGTTGACATGCCGCCGAGAGCAGCTCGCGAACTGATTGCCAGCGCGTTGCAAGTGATTATTCAGATCAGGCGTCTGGAGGACGGTACTCGTCGCGTCACGGAGATCGCCGAGATAACCGGCATGGAAGGCGAAGTGATTGCCATCAACACGCTCTTCCACCTAGAGCGTGAAGGTCGCGATCCGCGCGGGTTCTTCAAGTGCAGACACGTTGGATCCGGCTTGCCGCCTAAATTCCTCGAACAGCTGGAGCAAGAGGCCGTGCCGTTCAAGATTGAATGGCTACGCTAGTCTGAAAGGGACGGACGATGAGCAAAGAAATGGTTGGTGCAGCCATCATGGCAACATTCGTTGTTGCCGGATTGCTGCTGATTGCTGCAATGAAATCGGGACACGCCGACGAACTGCAGCGTTTGGCCAAGCAGCAAAAGAGGCTGGCCGACAAAGCTCCGACTGACTCGCAAGAGAATATTTTTGCCACGCAGCGTGCCGACTATCTCTCCAAAGTTCTGGCTCAGGCCGGGCTTGAAGCGAAGTACGACACGATTAAGACGCAATGGATAATGACTACCATCGGCTCGGCGATCGGATTGATGATCCTGGCGTTTTTCGCTTCGCCGGATTTGCTCATCTTGGGGTTAATTCTGGGAGCACCGGCCGGCGCTGCTGGCTTCATCATGTATCTCAATCGCCTGGCTAAGCAACGTCAAGACAAGATGACCGAGCAGTTGCCGCAAGTATTGGAGTCGATGGTCAGCGCGCTGAGAGCCGGCTCTCCGATTATGGAAACCTTCAAGGTTCTCTCCGAAACCGCGCCCGATCCGATTCGCTCCGAGTTCAAACGAGCGTTGATCTCACTGCAACTAGGAAAGTCATTCCGGGAAGCGCTCAGTGAAATGTCCACGCGCATTCGTACCCCGGACTTCAAGCTTTTGACGCAGGCGGTTTATATCAGCCAGGATGTAGGGGCGAATTTGGCAGATGTTGTAGCGACCATCGCCGAAGCGATCCGAGAACGATTCAAACTGCGCGACTTTATGAACAGTTTGACCGCTCAAGGTAAGGCTACGGCAGGCTTCATTGGCGTGCTGCCCTATGGCATCACGGCTCTGACTTATGTTATGACCCCTGGCTATATGATTCCATTTTTCAACCATCCGATTGCCAGAGTCGTTTTCATCGGATTGATCATCTGGGAATTTATCGGCTTTTGGATCTTGATGAAGATCACGACGTTCGAGGTGTAGGGATATGAGCGTAATCGTTGCAGTTCTCACCTTTACAGTTGTAATCGCGGTTGGGCTGTTAGCCTTGCAGCCGGTCTTCACCCAATATGTCGATACTTATGCGGTGCGTGTGCGCTCGCGCAAACAGACGGCAGAGGGATCGGCCGCTGAGACTCCCAAGGAATCGGCCATTCTCACGACGTGTCAGAGCGTCGGCGAATTGGTTTTGAGCGTTCTGCCTAACTTGGCGGACAAACGCACAATTGCGTTGCTACAGCAAGGAAATTATCGAACGCCGCAGCACTTGGCGATTTTCATCGGCATCAAAGCGATCGTGGTATTCAGCTCGGTGTTTGTCGCCTTGCTTTCGGCAGTAGGCAATGGCAACCCGCTCGGGATCTTGCTTGCCGTTCCGATTGGACTTTGCGGATGGATGATCCCCAACTTCTTCCTGGCGACTCGGGTTAAGGCGCGCCAGGCGGAAATCTTAAGAGAGCTTCCGACGATCATCGACTTGTTGATCGTTTGTGCCCAAGCTGGTCTTGGACTTTTGAGCTGCGTCGACAAAGTCTCGAAGGAAGTCGAAGAATCCTGTCCGGTCTTAGGCAGCGAAATGAGACAGCTTTTGAATGACGTAAAAATATTCGCCAAGTCGGTTGCGCATTCTCTGGCGGATATGGGCGAGCGCTGCGGAGTGGAAGAATTGGTCAATGTCGCCAGCGCGCTTATTTCGGCAGAAACGAAAGGTTCTGATATCAGCTATCCGCTCAGGCAGCAAGCTGAGGCTCTACGGGACAAGATGAAGAGGCGGAAAGAAGAAGAGGCTTCTAAGGTGCCGGTCAAAATGGTGCCTGTAATCATGTTCTTCGTAATGCCTCTGATTTTGTGTCCAATGTTGGGTCCTGCCGTCATCACCATCATGAATTCGCTGGGACCGGTCTTCGGTGGCGGCGGCAAGTAGATATCGGCGATTCCTGAATGCGACGCGCGGCAATGTGTTGGCTGAACGGGCGTTTATGGCCGACAACTTTTTCTTGCGCTTGCGCGGATTACTAGGTCGCCCTCAACTGAAATCCGGAGAGGGGCTGTTCCTGGACCACTGCAACTGCATTCATATGTTCGGGATGACTTATCCGATTGATGCGGTCTTCTTGACCAAAGAGCTGTGTGTGGTGGGATTGGTGGAAGCGATTGAACCAGGACGAGTATCGCCAGTTTACAAGTCCGCTCATGCTTGCTTGGAGCTGCCCGCCGGCACCATCAGTGCGACTGGCACCGCCATTGGTGACACGGTGCAATTGCCTTAACGGTGGCGAAGAGCAAAATCATCCACGGAACTTTCGATTGGCACTGTTTCGGGTTGAGTGGTGGCAGTGATTAGCTGGTAAATCCCATCAGCTCCAACGTTGGACGTTCGAGCAAGACGGCCAGAATGGTGCCGATTGCGTAAAATGGTCCAAATAACAGTTTGGACTTGCGAATCTGATTGAATTTGCTCCAGTCCAGGCTGGTAAAGATTTGGCGATTAGGACTGGCTACAAATAATGGCAGCGCTGCGACGATTTGTTGCCAGGGAAATGCCCACAGCATGCGAGCACTGGAAGCCAATCCGAGTGTCAGGCTGAAGTAGAAGAAAACTAAAAGGAGCATGCTGGGTCCGACAAAGGCACCGACCGCGGCAATTATCTTGACGTCGCCCATCCCAAACGGATAACCGAAAATGCGCGTGGCTAACATCAGTCCGACTCCGAGAAACCAGCCTTCCACGGCCGTCAACGCGCCACCAAATCCGGAGGCAATTAGTTGCCAGATGATTGCGATTGCAGCAGCTGGAAAGGTCAGCAAATTAGGGATTTTATGAGTCCTGAGATCAGTGATTGCGCCGATCGATGCCACTAAAATGCTGGCGATTTGCAATGGGTGTACTGGTGGCATATATGGTGCGTTGCTTTCTAGTTGCAGCAAGCGATAGCGTCAATCTCGACGGCGACATCCTTCGGGAGCCGGGCGACTTGCACTGTGGCTCGAGCCGGCTTGTTGCTGGCGAAAAATTCGCTGTAAACCCGGTTC
>CAZSNX010000242.1:0-6889 GCA_964607945.1 uncultured Candidatus Obscuribacterales bacterium | reverse complement strand
CAACTCTCAAGACTGGCTCGCGGCGCGAAACCGCAAGTAGTCAGCCTGCTTATATTCAACGTCAAATAAGCTGAGTCGAATTACTTCTTCTTTGCTTCCGGATTGAGTGGAACTTCAACTGGGATCTTCGTGCCAGGAATAATAGGATTAGTTATCTCGGCTTTGATAATCGAATTGCCCTCTTTATCCTTGTCGAGCTTTGCGCTCTTGAGGTCAACCGAGACATCCTTGTTTCCACCGCCAAGCAGCTTAGGTATTTCCATTGACGAGTTGATTTTGATGCCGGTTATATCTTCCAATTTGTAGCTGTCGCCGTCCTTACCGATTTTAAACGAAACCTCTTTACCGATGTTGGCGTTCTTGACCGTTACCTTGGGAGGGCCGGGCTGCTCCTTGTTGATGTCGATGACGTTTTCGTCCTTGCGAGTAATGTTGACTCCCAGCTTGCCGTCATCCGTCTTGCTGAACTTTACGGATTCCACTCCCTGCAGCGCTTGCGCGACATTCTTAGCCTTGTCTATCATATCTGGTGCAAGTTTGAGCTTTTCGGCCAGCGAATTCAAATCCATTTTGCCGAGATCCATTCCTTTGATCTGCTGGAACAGTCCGCCAATCAAGTCACGGATTGGTCCGCCGCGCTCTTCTCGCTCCTTGCGACGTTCTTCTCTTCGTGTTTTGCGATCTTGCGGATCACCTTCACCGCGCGCAGAAAACATCTTGTCATAACCGGCGGAAGCCAGCATGTCTCCGAAGGCTGCAGCTAGGGTCTTTTGCTGGGGAGGCGCAAAGTCGAGCATACCGGAGGCGCGGTCGGTCTTGTCACAACACCCGCTTGCCGATTCGGACTTTCGCGGTCCGAAAGCTTCCATGACCGCTTGCATGCGAAAATCTGGCGCAGGACTCGACTCGACCGGTGCTACTTCAGACCTTTCCACACCGGAATTTGATCTCACGATATCTTCAACCATTAATACTAATCCTCACTGGGGCCCAGTTATGAAGGAGCAGCTGATTTCCAAATGGAGTTCAGCCGGATGAAGGGATGAGACGTTGTTTAGCACAGTAAGATCAAGATGTGAAAAATCCGTGAAAGACGACTTGATAAGTACCTGAATTTGCCCCCAATGATATGGTTCCGGATGGCATTTTCAAGCCAGTCTGGCTGTCCAAATTGTTAATCCAGCTTAGCGAGCCGGCCCGGGATTTAGGTTAGGATCTAGCGATTAGAGGTGCGTTTGCAGCTAAGCTGCCGGGAGAGGTCAAATGAGCGAGCTGAGGCGACATGAGCCGCTTTATCTCAAATACAGACCACAATCGCTTAACCAGCTTGTCGGACAACAAGCAGTGGCTCGCACTCTGTCGAACGCGATTAACAGCAATCGGATATCTCATGCCTATCTCTTTACTGGTCCGCGCGGCACAGGCAAGACTTCCAGCGCTCGAATCCTGGCCAAATCGCTTAATTGCGAGCATGGTCCGACGCCTGAACCATGCTTGGCTTGCACGCCTTGCCAGGAGATCAAGATTGGCAGCTCTCCGGCTGTTTTTGAGATTGATGCTGCTTCAAATAACAGTGTCGATGATGCGCGTGTCCTGATCGAACGAGCGCCGCTTGTGGCGGTCGGCGGACGATTCAAGCTCTACATCATAGACGAATGCCACATGCTGACCAAGGAGGCGTTTAACGCTCTTCTGAAGACGATTGAAGAGCCGCCGCCCAACGTGATTTTTATTCTGGCTACCACCGAAGAGCATAAAGTTCCGCCTACGATAGTCAGTCGTTGCCAGCGTCTGATGTTTCGGCTGGTCGGACAGGAAGATCTAGTAAAGCACCTTCGATCCGTAGCCGAGCAAGAGCACATTGAAATTGAAGAGCAAGCGCTGGAATTGATAGCACGGCGCTCCGGCGGCGGTCTGCGGGATGCGCTCGGCTTGATCGATCAAGCCAGTTTGCTGGGTTCGCCCGGGCAGCCGGTCAATGTCAGTGGGCTGCTTGGGTTGCTGGGAGCAGTTCACGAAGATGTCTTGCTTGAGATAAGCTCGGAGGTGTCAGCGAGGCAAGGGCATCAAGTGCTGGCTTTGACGAATCGTCTGTTGACCGAAGGACGTGAGCCGAGTGTGATTGCTGTCGAGCTTGCCCGCCATTTTCTCTCTCTGACGAAGGCTTCTTATCTGGTGGAAACTGGGAAGTCAGACCCGACTTCCGCTTCTTCGTTCATTATCGGATCGCAGGGATATATTGCCGGATTGCTCGAACAGGCTGGGCGTTTCGATCGTGCGGAGCTCTCGCAGATAGTCGAGCAATTGGATCGCCTGGAACAAACCTGCCGTCGAAGCTCTCAGCCGGCGCTCAATCTCGAGATGGGCTTGCTTGCAATTTGCCACCGACACGACATCTTGATAGTTCGAGATCTGGCTCAGCGTCTGCAAGCGCTAGAGGCGGCTGTTTCAGGTGGAGCTCCTTTGCCTGCTCCGGCAACAACAGCTCATTCCGCGCAACCTGTTGCCAGGCCGGTTCACGCTGTTGCGTCACTGCCTCAGTCGACTGCACCATCTGCTCAACCAGCTGCATCGTCATCACAACCAGCTGCTCCGCCAGCATCGGTTCCGGTCGAGAATCCGCCTGGGCAAGCAGCAGCTGCTGCCCAACAATCAACTGAGACCGGAGCGTCGGTCGAGCAGGAGGCACCGCCTGAGGTACCGGCTGCAAGCGAGGCGCCGGCCTATGCTATGCAGCCGCTTGTAAATTCGGCTTTGCCAGCACCCAGCCAACTACAGCCCCAGCCGGCGGCGGCTACTTCTGTGCCGCCACAGCATTCAGGGGCAACTCCATCGGCACCGGGACCGGCTCAGCCACTGCCGGCTGCCCAGGGACAGGCCGAGCAGATAACGATGGACAACGCTGAGGAAGATGCTTTTGACCTCGACCAATTCTGGTCGCAACTGCTCGATCAACTGCAAAAGGTCAATATCCCGGCTTACAGTGTGCTGTCGGAGCATGCCTTCCCGGTTGGATTGACATCCAAGGATTGTACGATCGGCGTCTTGACTGAGCATTTCCAAAATACGGTCGAGCGGCGGATTGAAAAGATTAAAGTGGCATGCGAAGCGGTGCTTGGGCGCAGCGTCGTGATGAAGGTCAAGATCGTTACAGAACCGAATCTGCGCGGTGCTCGCGGCCGGGATGAGGGACCGCGTACCCGGCCTGAGCCAGAGCACCAAGCTGTGCCAATGCCAGTTCGTACAGCCGGGAAGGAATATCAATCAGCCGGCGCTGACAACGTTGCTGCTGGCGCCGAACCGGCGACCGCCGACGAAGAACCCGAGCCGGCGCGACCTCGATTGCAAGGAGCAGAGGCTCTGCCGGTTTCGACTCAGAGAACGGCGCCGGTCGCCGCCGGTAGCCGACCGGACAGGGCTGCAGATTCGCTCGATAGTGCCGAAGAAGGTGGTCCGCGCGTAGTATCGGGCAAGGCGGCATCGTCAGCATTGAGCGACAAGGGAGACGGCTTCGACGCGCGGACCGTGCGAGACGCTTACAAGATCTTCGAGGGACCAGGCTCACGCTTGATTGTGTGAGCTTGCTTACTCAGTGGGCAATATCGAAATGCAGCTGATCCATGGAGTGCTCGTCGATCTCATGTCGACTCTCGACAGCCACGGCCGAGACAGTGGCCATTGGTGGGCCGACTTGGCACCAGGAGATCAGGCGATCGACTTGATCTGAGGGTCCCCAAACCTCCAGCTCAACGGCCCCATCGTCAGTATTTTTCACCCAGCCGCCTAATCCCAGCTCATGGGCTTTTGTTTTTGTCATTTGCCGGTAAAAGACGCCCTGGACTCGTCCCGTTACCCGCAGCTTTGCTTTTGTCATGTTTGGCATGTCCAATCCCGTCAATCAAGCCGATTCACCGTATTAGATATACCAAAGGTTATACTAAGCAGTGATTTTGCCCGGAAATGTAATCTAAGATGAAATAAGTCAGTCTCTATAAGCCTGACAGTATTAGGGAATGGTACGGGATGGGCATATGAAGAATATTCGAGCGAAATTGTGCCCCGCCGGGATGGATTAAGGGGGATTGCCAGTACTCCATGCTAAAGGACCTAGCCAGTCAAAAAAAGATTGAACCGGAGGTAGTGCTTGCTGCCATTAAAGCTTTGCAGGAAAAGGGTTGGGATATCAATCCATACACGGTAGCTGATGAAGCGAAGATTCCCCGATCTACCTTGTACAGAAGCACCGAACTGATGAATATCGTCTCACAGGCGCGCGTCGAGACGCCTGGAGCTGCTACAGCCGGCGATCATCCAGTTGCTCTTGAGAGTTCAACCAGCCCAGACAGTAGATTGGCTGAGTTGGAGAAACGCAATCAGGAGCTGGAGCAGCTTCTTGCCGAGCTGAAGAATCAAAATGAGACGCTCGCTAAAGAACAGCAGGAAGCCTGGCAAAACGGATATAAGGCGGCTCTCCAGGAGCAAAAAGCGCAGGATAGAACGTCGCCGACAGGTGATACTATCGGCGGTGACCGGAAAGAAGAATTCTCTGCGCCGCATGCCGGATCGGACTTCTTCGACCCGGCCGAGCTTGCTGCGGATTTCAATCCGTCGATGAGTCTTTTTGCGAGCGAGCCTCAACCAATCGGAGAGAGCCTATTCGTTGAGGAAAAGTCAGTGTTGGCAGAGCCGGTCGCCTCTGCTGCCCAGGCTGCGCCGCCGCCACCGGTTGTTCCGCCACCGCCGCCGATTCAAATTGATCCGCCCAAAGTTGCCGTGTCTCATAAACTTGATGATGACGGCTGGTCGAGCTATGGCTCCGACTCAGAAACCGGCACTGCCGAAGAGCAGAATGCTCAAGAAAGTACAGCCGAGTTGGAATCGGTCGGCGAGTCTGTCAACTTTGAGTCAGTAGCGTTAGGCGACTCGGCAGCAAGTTGTGAGCCGGTAGCTGTTCGCGAGCCGGCCGTTGAAGCTTTGCCGCCCGCTCCCTTTGAGCCGGACATGGAGCCAGTGATTTTGAAAGAAGTGGCTGGAGATACAGATGTTCTTTCATCGACTGCGCCTGCCGCTGCCTCCGATCAAGTCCAGGAGGCAGAAGTTGCCTCCACGCCGGCAGAAGAGGCGGTCGAGTCAAGCAGCCCGGCCGAGCCGGCAAGTGCTAATCCGGAAGCGTCGGATTCACCCGACTGGGGAGCTCCTTCGTTTGAAGGTTATTTTGACCCGACTCAAAGTCTCTTCAGCCAGGATTATGGCGATGAAACGCTGCATCAAGAGCGCGACTTTCAGCCGACTGACTCGCCGGGTGCTGAAAGCACGGATGAAGGCTTCTACGAGCCCAATGAAGATGAAATCGAGCATAAGATAAAGACTACTACCCTCACTGAGGACGAGCTGAGCGATCTCTTGAAGCATCGATTCGGCAAGTCCGCCGAAGAGCCGGTCGAGAAGAAGGAAGACGAGGCCGCCAAAAAGGCTGCTGGAACAAGGTTCGTCGGGGGACATCGAGCACAGCAGGAGCCGCCTCCGCAAGGCTTTGTCGTTCGAACCGTGCCGCCTGATATCAGAAAGGCTTGCCTGGTGCTCGGCTTGCGTCCCGAAGAGATAACGATGGAAACCGTGCACAAAGCCTGGAAAACCGAGATGACCAGAGAGCATCCGGACAAAGGCGGCGATAACGAAATTGCGGTCTATTTGAACACGGCCAAGGATACGCTCTACCGTTGGTTGGAAGCACAAGCTCCGAAGCTCGGCAAGAAGTTCGGCACGTCTACCATGCAGTTTCGCAAGCCGACAGACAAAGAGGTCGCCGACGCCGCAGCAGGCAATAAGGAAGATAATAAATAATTGCTGGCAGTCAATTGCTCTTACATTCAGCGCTATACGCGTTGTGATCTGACTCGGCAGCCGTTTGGGCGCAACTTAATGCTGCCGGAGCTCAACTGAGCACAGTTATAATTTGGGCAGGCAGGAGGAGTCATGGCAAAACCCGTGGTGGCCATTGTTGGCCGCCCTAACGTCGGCAAATCTACGTTCTTTAACCGCTGTATCGGCGCGCGTACAGCGATAGTCGACGATCAGCCGGGCGTCACTCGCGACCGCATTTATCGCGAAGCCGAATGGTCCGGGCACAGCTTTCTGCTGGTTGATACGGGCGGACTGATACCCAACAGTCATGAAGATATGGCTAACCAGGTTACAGCTCAGGCTGGACTGGCAATTCAGGAAGCTGATGTGATTGTCTTCATGGTTGATGGTAAGTCCGGTCTTTCCGGTGCGGACGAAGATGTCGCCAACATACTAAGGAAGACGAAGAAACCGATTATCCTGGCTGTAAATAAGATCGATGAACCGCACGAAGACAATAATCGGCTCGAATTCTTCAAGCTCGGACTGGGTGAGCCGATGTCACTTTCGGCCATGCGTGGTTCAGGCGGCGTCGGAGATCTGCTCGATATCGTAATCGGCACATTCAAAAGAAGCGAGACCGCACCAAGCGAGGAAGTTGGCGACGAAGTGACTGATAAGACGCCGTTTTCAGTGGCGATTGTCGGCCGCCCGAATGTCGGCAAATCTTCAATCGTTAATGTCATATGCGGCACCAAGCGCTCGATTGTAACCAACATACCTGGCACCACCCGTGATGCGGTTGATACGTTGTTCCGGTTTCACGGACGAGAGATAACGCTGATAGACACGGCTGGAATCCGCCGCAAGTCGAAAGTCGATTATGGTGTTGAAGCATTCTCGGTAGTGAGATCTCTGGCGGCGATCGACCGCGCCGATGTCGTTGTCCTGATGCTGGACGTCAATGAGACTATCTCCGACCAAGATCAAAAAATTGCCGCCAAGATCAATGAAGCCGGCAAAGCAGTGGTGATCGTCTATAACA
>CAZSNX010000241.1:0-6898 GCA_964607945.1 uncultured Candidatus Obscuribacterales bacterium | reverse complement strand
GGACAAGGATCCCAGGGTTTCATTCATCAACGACGAAGCGGTCAGCTATATGGCCAGAAGCAAGGAGACCTTCGACATCATTCAGATCTCATTGATAGACACGGCAGCCGCCACCGCTGCCGGTGCCTTCGCATTGACAGAAAACTCCATTTACACCGTCGATGCTTGGAACCTGCTTCTAAATAGGCTGTCTTCGGATGGAATTCTGACTGTCTCACGCTGGTATTACCGGCAGCGTCCCGCCGAAATTTACCGGCTCACGGCCCTGGCAACGAAATCGTTAAACAAGATCGGCATCAAGGACACAAGAAATCACATCATTATCGTCGGTAACGTACAAGCAAAACCAGGCGAGCTGTGGCCTGACGGTGTCGGCACCATCTTGATCAGCAAACAACCATTTTCGAAAGGAGATATCGCCACCGTCACCAGAGTGGCTCATGACTTGCAGTTCGATCTAGTGCTCACGCCCGATAAAGCCCTAGACACTACGTTTGCAGCACTTGCCAGCACCGCCACCGTCGATCGCGCAATTGAGTCTCACCCGCTCAATTTAACCGCCCCTACTGACGACAGCCCTTACTTCTTTCAAGTTCTGAGATTGGGCGACTTTTTCAAGCCTCAGCTCTGGGAGCAGGGGGTTATGAGCTTCAACAGTCAGGCTATTGTCGTACTTGCTTCTCTACTGCTTGCGACAGTCATTCTCACTGGGCTTTGCATCGTATTTCCATTACTACTAACTACCAATAAGGCGTCGCTTGCCGGCAGCAGCGCTTTGCTGTCCTATTTCATTTTCATCGGATTGGGCTTCATGTTGGTCGAAATGTCCCAGATGCAGCGCTTAATCATCTTTCTTGGAAAGCCGGTCTACGGGCTGTCCGTAGTACTGTTTACACTGCTCCTGTCCGGAGGTCTGGGCAGCCTGATCGGCAGCCGGCGATCATCAGCCTTTCGCGCCCGGCCGATCCTCTTTCAATTACTTGGATTGCTGGCAGTATTAGTTGCCTTTGGACTTTTGATACCAGTTGTCACCGCCTCGTTCCGCGCGGCCGATGATCCCATCCGCATACTCGTCGCAAGCGGCATGCTAATGCCGCTTGGTTTTGTTCTGGGAATGTGCGTGCCAAACGGCATCAGACTGGCACTAGAGCGACAGCAAGCACTGACCCCTTGGCTATGGGGACTAAATGGCGCGGCTTCGGTGCTGGCTTCGGTAGCTTCCGTCGCGCTGGCGCTTAGTGTCGGTATCAATGCTACTTACTGGACGGGCGTCGGCTGTTACGTATTGGCAGTCATTTCATTGGCATGGTACATCCGGGCAAGGGCTATGTACCAATCATGAAATCAAGTTTTACCGCTATCGTAGGAGTTACGATTGTAGCCTTGCTGGTCAGAATCATCACTGCCACATGGACCGGTCTGACCACGGACGAAGCCAACGGAGTCTTCATTGCCACTACCGGTTCGCTGGCAGATCTGGTCCAATTGCTGAAGCAAGACGGCAATCCGCCTTTGCTGTATATCTTGCTGCGCCTGCACTCGATGATTTTCGGGCACAGCGACCTGGCGATGAAACTTTTCGCGATTGCGGTCGGCACTCTGCAGGTACCGCTTTCTTACTTAATCTGCAGACAGTTCCTCGGCAAAAAGCTCTCCTGGCAAGTGGCAGCTATCCTGGCAATCTGCCCGCCGCTGGTCCGCTACAGCACATTGATCCGAGCTTATTCGCTCCTCAGTTTGCTCGGGCTGCTGAGCACCTGGTTCTGCATCAAGTCTCTTTCAGGCAAGAAAATACTTCCCTGGTCGATCTTATACGGCATCTCCACTGCAGCACTAGTCTATAGCCACTACTGGGGCGGCTTTGTAGCGATTGGACAAGCCGGACTGGCAGCTGTCGGAGCGGCGAGAGGATGGTTTGAGCGTTGCGCCATCAGGAATTGGCTTGTCGGCGTAGCAATCTCAATCGCTCTGTTTTTGCCGTGGACGCCAATTCTCTACTATCAATTGCATCACGACATGAGCCCCTGGGACGTCGCGCAGGTGCCTTCGGTGTTATTGAGCGAAATGGCATCATATGTTTTCACCGGCACTTACTACACACTTCAGCCAGCCGATCAACTTGGGTTGTTACTTGCTTCAGTCGTCTTTCTGTTTACAACCTTCACGCCACGCGTATTGATCACCGACAAGTTCGACGGCCGCCTGTGGAAGACGGTCGCGCTCTGCGGCTACACGGCCGGATTGCTAGTAAGCTTGCAGATTCCGGCAATGAGAGATCGTTATCTCACCCCTTTCATAGCCTTATTCAGTATTGTGTATGTCTCAACCTTTCAGCGCAATTTCGAGAAACTGCCAGGCTGGGCGAGCGCCGTCTTGCCCGTTGCTGTCTGGATTCCAATCTGGACGACTCAGTTAGTCGCTCTGGCGCAAGAGCCCGAAACCGGAACGCCGGCCATAGTAGCTGAAATCGAAAGAGAGGCAGACAGAAGCAAAGATTTGATTGTGATTTCATGGCCGATCATCGCACCGGCAGTTACATTTTATCTGCCGAAAGATCTGGATGTCATCACATTTCCCGATCTCGTTCGTACAAGCAGTAACCGCTGGGATGGAATGATCGACCGCCTGCGCCAGCAAAAAAACCTAGATCTCCTGCTCGAGCGCATGGAAGCCACCCTCCTGTCGGGCGGAAAGATCTGGCTGGTCGACAGGCTGCATGCCGTTGAATCGAGCGACTACAAGGACAACTCGCTGTTGGATGGACTGTCCTACTCGGAGACGGAAGTAGTGCGCATGAACCAAATTAGAACCTGGTTGACCGACAATGCACATCAACTCGGCACAAACAAGCTTGCTCCCGGTCGCGATTTCTCGGTCTTTCTCTCCGTCTACGCACCGAAAGTAAATTCGAATCAGGAAAGTCCCCCCAAGGATCAGCCCTCTAATCTAGCGCCTTTACAGAGTCCCAAACTGATAAAATCTGCTCTGAATACCAAGCGGTAAATACGAACGTGATGCAATCGAATCGGGCAGATGGACAAGTGTACGCAGGTCTCTTCCTGCTTACCTTATCGACACTCATGTTCGAAATACTGATTACTCGCATTTTCAGCTTGACGATGTTCTATCACTTCGCCTTCATGGCGATTTCCACTGCTATGTTCGGAATGACACTGGGAGCAACGATCGTATTCTTGCTGCCGCAAGTCTTCACTGCTGCAACCGTCAAGAAGCAGCTGGCACTGTGCGCACTGTTCTTTGGTCCTTCCATGATCGCCAGCTTCATGATTCATTTGCGCATCCCGTTTCTGGGTTGCCCAATCCCACAATCGATAGTCTCATTGTTCCTCATTTACACAACGATATCGATCCCGTTCATTTTTAGCGGCATCTGTACCTGTTTGGCATTGACCCGTTTTCCGCAAGACACTGCTAGATTGTATGCAGCCGATCTGGCTGGAGCGGCACTGGGATGCCTCGCCTTCAGCAGCGTTTCAAACCTGATGTCCGGACCGATTGCAGTCTTTGCGACAGCGTTGCTAGGCAGCCTCTCGGCGTTGTTATTTTCCTGGCGCAGCGATCAAAAATTCTTGAAGTTTGCAAGTAGCACAGCCAGCTTGATTGTACTGATTATGCTAGCCGGCGCTCCACTTCTAGAGAGCGATGCAGCACCGCTACTGCGATTGCCCAGACTGAGCATTCTAGATACAGGACGAACGCTCTGGGAAAAATGGAATGCCCACTCACGCGTGCGCGTCGATGGAGATCCACATGCGCTTAAGCCACCGAATCCCCTTTTCTTGAGCCCCAGGTATCCAGCCAAGGCGGTTACTCATCAGCTTTTGACCTTCATTGATACCGTGCCGACAATCATGACCGAGTACAACGGAGATCCTCAAACAGTCGACTATCTCAAGTACGATATCGTCAATTTTTCTCACAATCTCAGGCCCGATTCACGCGTGCTTGTAATTGGCGTAGGTGGCGGTCGTGACATTCTTTCAGCTTTAACATTCAACCAGAAGTCAGTGCTCGGCGTCGAAGTAAATGAAAACGTTCTGGTTGCACTAAATCGAATCTTCGGAGATTTCAGCGGGCATCTCGATTGCGACCCGCGCGTGAAATTCATCGTTGACGACGGTCGCAGCTATGTAGCAAGATCCAAAGAATCGTTCGACATTATCCAGATTTCCTTCGTCGATACGTTCGCGGCTACCGGTGGTGGCGCATTCGTGCTCTGCGAAAATTCGCTCTACACAACCGACGCCTGGAAATCATTTCTCGAACATCTAAGCCCAAGAGGCATCTTATCCGTCAATCGCTGGTACTTCCGAGACCGCCCGGGCGAGATGTTGAGAGCGACTTCGCTGGCCAGTGCAGCATTAAATCGGATCGGAATCACTGCACCACGCAATCACATCATGATTGTCAGAAATCTGTTGAGGACAAATGCAGTTAATTGGCCCGACGGATTCGGAACCATTTTGATCAGCAAAGAAGCCTTCAGCCAGGCCGATGTGGAGACAGTCAACAAGTTGGCGGATAACCTTGGATTCGAGGTGATTCTAAGTCCGCAGAATTGCTCAGATCAAGATTTCGCCAGAGCAGCCAGCAGTGATCAGCACTTTATTGATAGTTATCCGATAAACATCGCTGCCACCACAGACGATAACCCGTTTTTCTTCCAGATGTTACGGCTGAAAGATATTTGGAATTGGCGAGCATTCGACCAGGGAGCAATGAGTTTCAACATGCAAGCAGTAGGCACGCTGGGGCTATTGTTAGTAATTGTTGTCTTGCTCAACTTCATTTTCGTGATTGGCCCGTTAATGCTTACCACCAGCGGGAATGCATGTCGCAATTCTCTACCCATCTCGGTCTTTTTTGCGTGTATTGGTCTGGGTTATATGGCGCTGGAAATCTCCTTGATGCAGCGCCTGACAATTTATCTCGGCCACCCAACTTACTCGCTTTCGGTTGTGTTGTTTACTCTGCTCCTGTCGGGAGGAGCAGGGGCACTGATCTGCGACTTTGTTATCAGGAAAAATGAACGAATAGCCCCCCTCTTGTGTTTTACTTGGCTGCTGCTAGCGGTCGCAACCGTCGGGTCTCTTGCGCTGCCGCATCTAGCCGGGCTGATGTCTGCTTCGACCCCAGAACGCGTATTGATTGCAGCTACCCTGCTTGGGTCGGTGGGACTACCGCTAGGCTGTGCTTTTCCTCTGGGCATGCGTCTCGCCCAATCGACTCATCCAGCTCTGACCCCTTGGCTCTGGGGGCTGAATGGCGCGGCGTCCGTGACGGCATCCGTAGTTGCCACTGCCATTGCCCTAACCGCAAACATTTCGACCGCCTATTGGACCGGCGTAGCGCTCTATGTTATTGCTTGCGCCTCGTATTTTCTGGCCGCCCGGATGAAGCCAGTCATTTGATAATTTGAGCGATTTCAGCGAATTATTGCCGGCAGCGCAAGGACTACCAAGCCGTGTTTACTGCCGTTAGAGCGCTTCTCCAGGAAAGATGCTCGGGCTCTTTTCCCGACCGATCCTGAATTCATAGACTAGACACGTGTAAAAATCCGCCGGAATTGGAATAAGGCAGCTAGGAAGCAGAAGTTAAGCTTGGAGGGTGGACCGGTGAGCAAGCTCAGGGCTACTAGAGCCGCAAGATCAAGCAAGGTGCGGACTTTCAGGGATTTCGCCGAACAGGAGCCAACGGACCAGCAAGAGGCATTGGATGAATCTGCCGAGCGCGAAGAGGAGCCTAAACTCTCGGATCTTGAAGACGTACCGGTTGAAGCAGATCCGGTGAAGTTCGAATCGACAGCCTCGCAGGGGTTGTCATCCGATGATCCGGTGCGGACTTATCTTCGCCAGATCGGACGCATTCCGCTCTTGCAAGCCGATCAAGAAATCAGCCTGGCCCGCCAGATCGGCAAAGGAGGCGCCGATGGCTGCATCGCCAAGCGCAAGCTGGTACAAGCGAACTTGAGATTGGTCGTCTCCATAGCCAAGAAGTACATGAATCGCGGTATGCACTTCTTGGACCTGATCCAGGAAGGCAATCTCGGTCTAATCAAGGCCGCTGACAAGTTTGATCCGACTCGTGGATGTAAATTCAGCACTTATGCCACCTGGTGGATAAAACAATCCATTGCCCGAGCGATTGCCGACCAGTCCAGGGCTATCCGAATTCCAATTCACGTAACCGAGGTGATAAACAAGATCAAACGGACGACCCAGCAACTGACCGAGAGTAATGGCAGAAAACCCTCAGATGAAGAGCTTGCACGAGCGATGGGAATGCCGGTAGTGAAACTCCGCGAATTGATGAAGATGTCGCAGGAGCCGATGTCACTAGAGTCCCCTGTCGGCAAGGAAGAAGACAGTTGCTTGGCCGATTTTATCGAAGACCGCGACGCCCAGTGCCCGACTACTTCAATCACCCAACAGCTTCTTTCATCGGACGTCAAACAAGCAATGGCCAATCTATTGCCCAAGGAGAGAGACGTCATCAGGCTGAGATACGGACTTGACGACGGCAGACAAAGGACGCTAGAAGAGATTGGACAACTCTTCGGTATGAGCCGAGAAAGGATCCGTCAGTTTGAGGCAAAAGCGCTGCGCAAACTGCGACATCCCAACCAGAGCCGACGACTACGGGAATACATGGACTGATTTGCTGAAATCAGCAGGAGCCCGAACCGTTCACTCCCAACATGAAATCAGGCGGTGCAGGATCGCCGGCGGGCGATTGCGCTAGAATTTCAACACCTTTCAGGGAGGGTGCGCTCATGTCCTGCTGCAAATCGTTGGGACTCATCTCGTTATTCAACCTGCTGCTGTTGCTGGCCCCAATCTTGCAGACCGCCGAAGGCAAAAGTGTTGCCTCTGGCGGC
>CAZSNX010000240.1:0-6920 GCA_964607945.1 uncultured Candidatus Obscuribacterales bacterium | reverse complement strand
CGCAGCGACACGCAGCAGCTCTCAAACAGCGTCACTTCTTTCCTGCAATCACAAGGAAGGTGGTTCCCGCAGCCGCAAGGTGCTGATATGCAATTGTGCCAAGAGCTGAGCAATCTGCAGCAGCAAGTCGATCGCTTGTCCCGAGACTCCGGTGGCAGGCAGTCAGCGCCTATGCTCCAAGGGCAACTTCAGCAGATTCAAAATACCGCCGGACGCATCGAAGGGCTGTTCGCCATGATCAATCCAAATCGAGACGTAAAGCGCAAGTGGAACCGAGTGCGAGACGGACTGAACTCCGCGTCGCAAGCGCTTTTTGGCGGAGGCGGATTCAATCCCTATAACCCGAATCCGTACAATCCTTACAATCCCAATCCTTACAATCCGTACAACCCGAATTTCAACCAGCCGAGCGTCAACACCGGCGTTTTAACAAGCGCCCTCAAGAAAGCGAACACCGACACACAGCAAATGATGAATCAACTTGCTGTTTATCTGTCCACACCTGGTAGACCGCCGATTCCTGCTGGGCAAGACACCCAATTGGTGCAAGAACTTCAGATGTTTCAACAACAGATCGACAGCATGACCAGAGATGGTGGCTCCAATCGCAATTACTCTTATGTGCAGAGCCAGTTGCAACAAGTCCAATTCAGGGCAAGAAATATCGACCGGCTCACAATGACGATTGCGAACAATCCTTTTGTAATTCAAAAATGGTGGAACGTAAAGTCGAGCCTGGACAAAGCTGCTCAAGCCTTATCAGGCGGCGGACGATACTACAACAACGGATTCATTCAGGGTCCGGAAAACAACACTATGTGGTAGGAGCCTCGCTGGCTGCGCACACCGAACTACGGATCGACTAACAAAGTATGGTGGTAGTGAAAGCATTGCGGCGACTAGGACGAGCGCATCAGTCGGCATCGCTCGGTCACCACCGGCAGTGCCACTGTCTGCTGAGCGCCTTAGCCTGGCCATCATCGTGTTGCTTACCAGCGCGGCACAAACCGCCTCCAGCGAACCACCCTTCGACGGATTCGGTTTAGGTCGACAACCTCAATTTCGCTACATTCGAGCGCTAGTTTCGATTTCGGCAATTGAATTGCAATCAGGGTCAAAGCTTGCACCCGAATGGGTGATAGGCCATACCCAGCTCTCTCACCGATTCTGAGGATGTTAACGCGTAGGCGTTCTTGCTAGGGTGAAATCAGCGAGCATTTGAGCTGAAGAAAGGGGGAGCGGGCAAATGAAGAACAGTTCTTGGACGATTGCATTAGCATGCCTGTCCTTGGTATTTGTGCCGGAAGCATTCGCCAAGCAGCTAACTGCCTCGGCACCCGTAGCCCCGCTCAACGGCAGCGTCGAACTTGAATACGACCAGCCCGCAGCCGAGACCGGCTCGCTCGTCACGATCAAGCGGCCAGACTACACCATCAAACATCTAAGCAACATAGAATTCGCAATAGCAGGTACCAGAAGTATTGAAATCGGCACCGGCGAAATCATTATCTTTTGCGAACAAGAAAGAAAATTCAAATTGGGCGACTACACGCTAGAGATTGAGCCAAACACTTATGTGATGATCACAAACGAGAACAATATCTTGGTAGTGCGCAACCTTCGGCAAGAAACCGAGCGGGCTGTCACTCTGGTCGATTGCGAAACGAGACGAGCGAGTGTGGATGCAGGCACTGAGTTTATCGTCGGCGCCTCCGAGCAATTGCTGCAGGATCTCCATGACAAGCAAGCGGAAGGCTTACGCATGGAGTGGCTGTATGGCAATCGCAAAGTTATCTCCAGGACAATTCCATTTGCCTCATTCAACTCAAGCCCTCTACTTTCTACAATTGGTCGGGCACGCGACAAATACGATCGACTGCTTTCAAAAACCGTCACGGCACTGGCGGCAAACCGAAAGCATGCCATGTCACATTACGTGCTGGAGACCCACTGGTCGCAATAAACCGCTTTGAGTGGCGGCGAGCTATTCAACAATTGCATGGTGGCTTGGTATCATGACTGCGTATGCAACTGAAGTGTCTGCTTAGTTCATTGCTCGCTGTCACTGTCTGCTTGACCGGTGCGATGCCGGTCTCCTGCTCGGCGGCGCAATCTGCGCCAGAGAAGCAGGACAGCGGTGACAAAGAACCGCTGGCAATTTACAACCGGGTTTGGCAGCTTGTTCACAACTCCTTTTACGATCCTGCTTACAACGGTCAGGATTGGGGTCGGTGGCAGCATCGCTACGACAAGGCGATCAAAACAAGTGCCGACGCATACAAGGCTATCGACACGATGCTTGCCAGCCTTGGTGACAGATACACTCGCTTCCTCACGCCTGAGGCCTTCAAGGAAGAAACTGAAATGATCGCCGCCAAGCTTTTCGGCATCGGCATTCAGATGGGCTATGATAAAACCCACAAAATTATAGTCATCGCCCCTATACCGGATACACCGGCAGCCAGGGCTGGTCTTATGCCTTTGGATGAGATTGTCGAGGTTGACGGCAAGTCTACTCAAGGCATGTCGGTCGAAGCCGTCTCGAAGATGGTAAGAGGCGAACTCAACACACCTGTCAAAATCACAATCGAGCGAAGTAAAGAGCGCAAGACTTTGACCATCATTCGAGGCGAGATCCCGATCAAGTCCGTCCAAAAAGCTGAGATGCTCAACAGCGATATCGGCTATGTTCGCTTAAGCACTTTTATCTCCTCAAAAGCAAGCGAGGAGATGAAGGAAGCGCTCAGCCAACTGCTGCCGGCAAGGGGAATCATCATCGATTTAAGAGACAATCCCGGCGGGCTTGTCACCAACGCGGTCGATATCTGCAATATCTTTCTCAACGGCGGCATTATAGTTTCGACTATAGATCGCAAAGATCACAAAATATCGACGGTTTCGTCGGCTCGTCCTTTTTGCAAACAACCACTGGTAATTTTGATCAACCAAGGAAGCGCCAGCGCCTCAGAAATTACGGCAGGCGCATTGCACGATCACGACCGGGCGCAGTTGGTCGGACAGAAGAGCTTTGGAAAGGGCTTGGTGCAAGCAATCGAGAAATTGGCCGATGGCTCGAGCGTACACATTACGATCGCCCGTTATCTCACGCCCAATGGAGCTGACATCAATAAGAAAGGAATCCGTCCGGACTTTGAAGTAAAACTCTCCAAGGACGACTATAAATCAGCGCGGGGTCCCTGGTGGCTCGATCCGGGCGGACCGACAGTCAAACGCTCACCCGGCGATCTCAAAGATATTCAACTCAAGAAAGCTGTCGAAGTGCTGAACAATGCTCTCAGAAACATTCCTCCACCTTACGAGCTTAAATTGAACTTTCCAGGCTTCGGCCCGTCGGTCCCGGATATCGGTATACAAGAATCTCATTGAGGAGCGCAATCAGTATGGAAAAGGCAACATTTGCAGCAGGCTGCTTCTGGGCAGTGGAAGCAGCGTTTCGAAAGATACCGGGAGTCCGGTCGGCAATTGTTGGATACACCGGCGGCTCCACCGAAAATCCAAACTATAAAGAAGTCTGCACCGGTCGCACCGGTCATGCCGAAGCAGTCGAAGTAGAATTCGATCCACAACTTGTATCTTATGAAGACTTACTTCAAGCCTTCTGGGATATGCACGATCCGACTACATTGAACCGGCAGGGGCCGGATATTGGTGCACAATACCGCTCGGCGGTGTACTTTCACGACTCGAAGCAAGAAGAAGTCGCCAAAGCATCAAAAGAAAGCTTGAACGCCTCAGGCAAGCTTTCCAGGCCGGTAGTGACCGAAGTAACAGCCGCGTCCACCTTCTGGAAGGCTGAAGAGTACCACCAGCGCTATCATGAGAAGCACGGCATCGAGCACTGCTAACGCTCAAACAGCGACAGTTATAAACCGCATTGTTCGGTTGGGGTTGATGCCATAGCCCACTCCATTCGGGCCGGCAAATTATCCGACGTTATCTTTTAATCAGCCGCGACAACAGCAAACAAAGCTCTCTAAGCTCAATCTCTGCCAACTAGAGCCTTTCTCAAAGACAAGGCAAAACGCGGATCTCCTGGCAACCACCGCTAGTACTTCCTGGAAGCGGGTATTATTGTTAGGCAATCAATCGGCAAGAGGATGCCTAACTGCACTTGACAGAGCCGGACGTCAGAGACATTCTTATTTCCGGGCGCGGCTTCCGCGCCTTGAGTCATCCTATCCACCGGTTGTCGGACGAATCAATCACCGGTTATGAGATGCTGACCCGCGGTCCAACGGGTCCTTATGAAATCCCGGAAGTGCTCTTTAAGGTGAGCATGGAACACGACATCCTGGCTGAAGTGGACCTTCACTGCGCCAAACGAAGCATCGAGGCTGCCAAGACAATGGATTCGAGTTTATCGTTCCATGTCAATCTTTATCCATCAACCATCCTTGCCACTGCTCCGGAGAAATTATTGGAGCTGTTTCCCGGTGATACGGAAAAATGGAAATTTTGCGTTGAGATCGTAGAAGACCAACACATATCAGATATGGATAAGCTAAGAGAGCAGCTTACCAAGCTTAGGAAGGCAGGCATTCAGCTGGCAATCGACGACGTAGGTTTCGGTGCCAGCACTTTGGAAAGCCTGATTGTGCTCGAGCCGGACATCCTTAAAATAGATCGCCGTTACGTCAGCAAAGTGGCAGGAGATAGTCGTCGAGAGCGGTACTTGCTCAGACTGATCAAGGTAGCCCGCGCACTGGGAGCCGAACTGGTAGCGGAGGGAATTGAAACTCGCACCGACCTGGAATTGATGATGGAAGTCGGAGTAGAGTACGGGCAGGGCTTTCTCTGGGGACCGCCAAAGTAGGTCGCTTTCGAGCCACCACCGGCGGTTTGGCTCGACGCTGAGGCTTGAGCCTGGTCAAGCCTCAGGACCAAGCGATAACTCCGGGTGAATACACCGGATTTTGGATTCGATTTTCCAATTTCATTCAATCAGCCTAGAATGAATAGGATGCAAGAGCACTTAGCAGATCTCAAGTGGGCTCATCCGTTGGTTGCCGACTGGTTCATCAACAGGTTTGGCACGCCTACCGAACCGCAGGTCCAGGGTTGGCCGCATATCTTGTCCGGAAGTACGGCGCTGATTTCGGCACCGACCGGCTCCGGCAAAACATTGGCGGCCTTTCTCGCTTGCATCGACAGGCTCGTGCGCAAGGCCCTTACTGGCAAGCTGGAAAACCGGACGGAAGTTCTCTATGTTTCCCCGCTGAAAGCGCTAAGCAATGACATTCAAAAGAATTTGGAAGTGCCGCTGAGAGAGATTCAGCAGCTCGCCTTAGAGCGCGGGCTGGAGATGGCCGAGATACGCGCGCAAGTAAGAACCGGCGACACGCTGATGCCGGAGCGCAGAGCGATGCTCTCCAAACCACCGCAGATACTGGTTACTACGCCTGAGTCTTTGTACATTCTTTTGACCGCCGAAAAGAGCCTAGCTGTTCTGCGCGATGTGGAAACCGTCATCGTCGATGAGATTCATGCCGTAGCCGACGATAAACGAGGCGCTCATTTGATGCTGTCTCTCGAGCGTTTGAATGCAATAACGGCTAAACCACCAGTTAGAATCGGGCTTTCAGCCACTCAAAACCCGATTGAGACTGTCGCCCAATTTCTAGCCGGTGCGAACCGCCCGGCTCCGGTCATTATCAACGTCGGTCACGAAAGGAAGTTAGACCTGGCCGTCGAGGTTCCGCCCAGACCACTTGGTCCAGTTGCATCCAATGAGATGTGGGACGAGATCTACGACCGGATAGCCGAGTTTGTCGGCCAGCATCGTTCTACTCTGGTCTTTGTAAATACACGCCGGATAGCCGAGAGAGTAGCTCATCATCTCTGCGAACGATTAGGCGAAGAGTTCGTGGCAACACACCACGGCAGCCTATCCCGAAAGCTCCGGCTACAGGCCGAGAAGAGATTGAAGTCGGGAGAGCTTAAGGTGCTCGTGGCGACCGCATCACTCGAACTGGGCATCGATATAGGCACGGTCGATCTCGTCTGCCAAATCGGTTCACCCCGATCTGTCTCCGTCACATTGCAACGTGTAGGAAGGGCCGGGCACTGGCGCGGAGCAATTCCCAAGGGACGCATCTTTGCCACCACGCGCGACGAACTGCTGGAATGCGCGGCACTAATCAAGGCAATCCGCGCCGGCTGCCTGGACCGTTTAGTCGTGCCGGACGCGCCGCTGGATGTTCTGGCCCAACAGTTGGTGGCAAGCTGCGCCACCGGTGAGTGGCAAGAAGATACTCTGTTCGAACTGGTCAAGCAGGCTTATTCCTATCGCCATCTCACTCGCGCGCAGTTTGACGAAGTCATCACAATGCTCTCGGAAGGATTTGCCGGTCGCAACGTCCGCTTTGGCGCCTATCTTCATCACGATCAAGTAAACCATCGCCTGAAGGCCAGGCGGGGCAGCCGGCTGGCTGCTATCACCAGCGGCGGTGCCATTCCGGAAAACGCGCTTTATACGGTAGTGGCCGAACCGGAAGGAACCGTGGTCGGCACACTCGACGAAGACTTCGCGGTCGAGAGCAATCGCGGCGACATTATTTTACTGGGAACCACATCCTGGCAAATTCGCCGCATCGAGGGTGCCAGCGGCCGGGTAATCGTCGAAGACGCTCACGGTGCACCACCAAGCGTGCCTTTCTGGCGCGGTGAAGCACCTTCACGCACAGAGGAGCTTTCCGGTCAAGTGGCGGAATTGAGACAAACTCTAAGCGAGATGCTTCCGCAGACTACTCCCGATCATTTCTCGGCTCAGGACAGCGCCGTCGAAGCAGCGGCCAGGTGGCTCAATACCGAATGCGGCTTGAACAACTTTGCAGCGTTTCAAGCGATTGAATACATCGTACAAGGACGGGCTTGCCTGGGCGCTGTGCCAACACAAGGCA
>CAZSNX010000239.1:6177-6939 GCA_964607945.1 uncultured Candidatus Obscuribacterales bacterium | reverse complement strand
ATTGAGCCGTGTTTTTTTGAACTTAATCGGCAATGCAGTGAAGTTCACCGAAGCCGGCTCTATCCTCGTCGAGGCAGTAGTGGAGCAGGCAGCCAAGGAGCGAGTGCAGCTGAAATTCGCAGTGGCAGATACTGGCATCGGCATCTCTGAGTCGGAGCAGAAACTACTGTTTCTTCCGTTTACGCAAGTCGACAGCGCATCGACCAGAAAGTTCGGTGGAACCGGATTAGGTTTGGCTATAAGCAAACGATTGGTAGAGCTGATGGGAGGCGAGATCGGCCTCGTAAGTCGCAAAGGCGAAGGCTCCACATTTTGGTTCTCGGTTCCGTTCCAATTGAGTGAAGTCGAGGCGTCCACTGCGCCGGCGTCACCGTCCCGTTCAGAAAGAAAGGCGCCAATCATCAAAGTGGCTGCCGGCGGAAGCAAAATGGTGCTGGTTGTAGAGGACAATCCTGTTCTTCGAGAACTAATCCTCAAACAGTTGAAGAGCATAAGTGTAGAAGCAATAGCGGTAACGACCGGTGAGGAAGCAATCCAAGAGATTGATGGCAAGGATTTTGCCGCCGTGCTGATGGATTGTCATCTGCCGCAAATGGATGGCTTTGAGGCAACTAAAATTATTCGGCAACGAGAGTCCTCCAGCGGTAAACGATTGCCTATCATCGCCATGACGGCCGGTGCGATGAAGGGCGATCAAGAACGGTGCCTTGCAGCCGGAATGGACGACTATTTGAGCAAGCCTTACACCATCGAAGAACTCAA
>CAZSNX010000239.1:5444-6167 GCA_964607945.1 uncultured Candidatus Obscuribacterales bacterium | reverse complement strand
TGAGTTGGATGCCTAAGTAGCGCATTGCCTGGCTTTTGAAATGCTTGCCAGAAAACTGCCAATTGCCTGCAAATACCTTTCCGGTTCTTCGACGGCTAGGTCATTGTGGTTTGAGTGCGGAAACTCTACGAAGGTTTTGGGTTCGCATGCCTGGCTGAACATCTCCTGACCGTGACGAAATGGCACGACAGTGTCGTGTATGCCGTGAAGAATCAAGAGGGGAGGGTGCTTTTGCTTGACGACTTCGATATTATCGAGCACTGGTTGTGGATAAAGCTCTTTGGGATATATGCGAATCCAGGGAACTACTTCCGCCCCGATCTTTCGCAGTGACGAGAAGCCTGATTGCAAGATCAGCCCGGCGCCCGGATGTTTCTTCGAAACTTGGCATGCTACGCCGGTTCCCAGTGATTCTCCATAATTGATAATGTCCTCAGCTGGAATTCCTTCACTTGATACCAGGTAATTAAAGGCCGCGCAGCCATCGTCGCAGATTCCTCTTAGGTCTGGCAAGCCTTCGCTGCGTCCGAATCCTCGATAGTCGTAAATGAAGACTGAGACTCCTGCTCTCAATTGCAATTGAATCATTCCCAGTCGCGTCGTCAAATTCGCAGCGTTGCCGTGATGGAAAATGATCGTTGTTTGAGAGTTCGGCTTCCTGAAATACCAACCGTGCAGCATGGTGCCGTCAGCTGATTGGAAATCAACGTCCTTTCTGGTAAC
>CAZSNX010000239.1:0-5429 GCA_964607945.1 uncultured Candidatus Obscuribacterales bacterium | reverse complement strand
GTAGAGCGGAACAGCCACGCGCGGTGAAAGAGCTAAATACAAAATGCCCAGTGTAATCGCGTCACCGAAGATAAATTCAAGACTGAGCATATGGACAGACCTCGCCTTAGAGCATCTTTTGGACGATAGTCACATCAAGCCAACGATCGAACTTTCGCCCAACCTCCTTCAATGTGCCTACGACTTCGAATCCACAGCGCTTTACCAGAGCCAGGCTCTCAGTGTTCTCGCTGCAGATCAGCCCAATGATGCAGTGATAGCCGCGTTTCAAACCTTCAGCGATTGCAGCGTTCAAAAGCTGCCTGCCGATTCCTCGATTTAAATGTGACGGAGCAATATAGGTGGACGATTCCACCGAATTCTTGTAAGCGCAACGGCTGTGATAGTAAGACAAGCTTTGCCAGCCGACAACCCGGCCGTCCTCTTCCGCTACTAAGACAGGAAGATCGGCCTTTTGATGCTCTAACAGCCAATTCTCTCGTTGCTTTTGCGTCTGCTTGGCAGTATCAAAAGAGGCGGTTGTCGTTTCGACGAAATGGTTGTAGATACTGGTAATCTCGCCCAAATCGTTTTCGGTGGCGAATCGAATAGTTAGCTGCTTTGAATTGCCTTGGACCTCTTGCACCATCGCTGCTTGCTCTCTGGAGTTTCTGGAATGTTTGCTTTCGTAGTGTTCAGTTGAAATGATGGTTTGATGTTACCACATAGCTGATTGGTCCTTGTCCCTGCTATTTGCCGGGCGCAGCAGCCTCAGACCGCCACTGTTCGAGAAGATACTTTCCTTGGTCATTGTTTGGTAGCCAGACCGATCTCGCGCCGTTGTCGTAAGCTCTAAGCCATCGGGATGATCTGGACAACTCCTGGAATAGTCCTGTGCTGTTTTTTATGACAATTTCGTTGACTGAAAGCTTCGCTAGATAATCCTGCCAACCGGTCTCCCCGTTGATGCAGGAAAGCCACTTATCGCAAAACTCCTTTCCGTAAAAGTCCACCCTTCCGTCGCAGAACACCGGAAGTATATTGAAGTAAATCATCAGGCTGCCGGTCGGCTCGTCGTTGAAGACCCTCTTGTCCGGAAAGTCGTGAGTGAACAGGAACTTCATCGTTTCAATATCGTTGTAGGTAAAGACGACAATGGCAAAGTCGGCAGTAGGAATACGTGTTTGATAGCAGGCAAAGGACAAGATCAGGCTTAATATCAAAAGACGTGCTCCGCCCTTTCTGTTTAGGTAGCGCTCTACCGGCCGAGTAACCGCTATAACCGGTTTGAGCTGTTCGAATGCCTCGGGCAGCGCCCCCTTCGCTCTGAAACCCGACAATGCAAATCCGAGACATGGCCAGATCAATAGTGCACCGACAGGGGTGAATTTGTTCGCTGAAATCGCTGCCAATAATCCGAAGCCGGCGAGTATCAAGCCGGGCAGAGGAACAAACTTGGATTTCCAGGCGATGATTACGGACGAGAGCATACTGAAAGCAATAAACGGATAGAAAGGTATCGGCGGATCTGCAAACAGCGGTCTTAGCTCGTTTACCGTTTTGAAATTGTTTGCACCGCTGAGATACAACTCGTAATCTACTAGTTTCATTCCATAGGGATTGGCAAGCACTGAGATAGCACACAATAGTAATACTAAAAGTGGTGCTAGAGTTTGAAACTTCGTGGCAGTCCCTTCATTTTGCTTGTGTCTTGCCAGAAAGACTCTTAGATAGTGATAGCTGATGTACACGGCCGGAATTAGCAGTCCGATCAGCCAGAGCGGGTGACAGTTTGCCCAGACGATTGTAAGTACAGGCAGTATGGCGATTGCATTAACCTTTCCGCTGCGCCGAAAGCGTTCACAAGCATTGATGTATATTGCAATAAAGAGATTCGATATGAGTTGCGGGCGAATGAAAAACCAGGCAGGCGACAGAGTCAGTGCAAGCAAGGGAAAGATGATCGGCAGTGGAATCCGCAGTCTCGACCATTGTCTGGGCAGAATGTAAAAGTAGATAATTCCAGCTGTCAGTGCCGATAGCAACCCTGATATCCAGAGACCGCGTGGTCCGCCGGCATTGAAAGTCGCTCCGAGCCCAACTTCGAATAACCATTGATAGAGTACCCAGTCCTTATCATTGCAAGTCCAACTAAACACATCATGCTCGGGCAGCTTACCTGAAGCTATGATCAACTGCCCGGTTCGGGCGAGCCAGGCGGTGTCATTTGATGCAAGCGTATATGCCGCCCAGTAGAAAAAAGACCCGAGTGCCAGCGCAAATGTGAGTAGGAGCAGGACCGATGCTGGTGTAAGTAAATTCCGTGATTGTGATGACACTAAAAATACCGTGCTTCGGTGAGCTGAGAATACGTTCTATCGGCAATTCCGGTGCTGTTTTGTGACTTACTACTGCAAGCAGGCTTGCTAGCTTGGACTAATGGCGCTTCCTTGATGTTCGAGATTCTCTATTTCGACTGGCTCGATCTGGTCGGCCGGCTCAAATTTCAATACCTGCGAATAGAAGTAAAGTTCGCCGTCAAGTGCTCTTTTGACCGTCTCTGCTTTTCTAAATCCATGTTGCTCTCCGGCAAATGGCACGTACGCTACCGTAATCTTCTTCTTACGCAGAGCCTCGACTAACATTTCTGCCTGGTTGGGTGGAACGACTTTGTCTTCAAGCCCTTGAAAAAATATGATTGGTGCCGAGATCCTGTCGGCATGATGTAACGGAGACCGTTCCAAATAGATATCGCGACGCTCAGGATAGGGGCCTATCAGGCGGTCGAGATAGCGAGACTCAAACTTGTGAGTGTCCCGGGCGAGCGCCTCCGGATCTGCAATACCGTAATGGCTTGCACCGCATCGAAACGTCTTTGTAAATGTCAATGCACACAAAACTATGTAACCGCCGGCGCTACCACCACTGATCAAAAGCTTGCTTCCATCTACTTCTTTTTGTGAGACCAAATGCTGAGCTCCGTTGACGCAGTCCTCGATTTCGATCTGTCCGGACAGACCGTTGATGCGTTCGCGATAGGGTCTGCCATATCCTGTGCTGCCGCCGTAGTTTACGTCCAACACTGCAAACCCTCGGCTGGTCCAATATTGAAGCTCCAAATTGAAAGTCGTGCTGGTGGCTCCGGTCGGACCACCGTGAACCTTCACTATTAACGGCGGTTTTTCTTTGGCGGGGGCGGAGAAATCCTTGTTGCGCGGACGGTAGAAAAAGGCATGCGCGATTAGTTTGTTGCCTGTCTGAAATGCAATTGGTTCCGGAATCGAAATGTATCCTTCTTCGATAGCCAGCGCGGTCGAACGGCGAATCACTTCACAACAAGCGGTATCGAGATTGAGTTTGACTATCGATGCCGGCTCGATTGGATTGCCGCCGCGGAAGAATACTTGCCCGGGAATTGTGCGCAGCCACATTATGTCCGAGTAGCCAGTTTCAATAACTTGGAACTCTTTACTGTCGACGGCGATGGTTGCGATGTGCCAGGTGCCTTCACTGGTATAGGTGCAGACGATGCGATTGGGTGACTCGAAGCTGTAGGTTGAATAACCGAATACCCATTGTGGTCTGCCGAACTCTGCTGCTAACTGGCAGACCGACTCAATCTCTCCTTCCTTCACACGGTAGAGATTCCACCAGCCGCTGCGATCGCCGACAAAGTAAAGCACTCCGTCAGGCGACCATTCCGGCTGAAAGAGCGATTCGTTGGCGCCTCCGGCAATCTTTTGCGCATCGGCTATCAGACCGTCGGCAGCCAGTGTTCCAATCCACAGCTCATTTTCGTCCCAGGGCATGTTGGGATGATTCCAAGCGAGCCAAGTGAGCGATTTACCATCTGGAGATATGCGCGGGTTGGAATAAAAGTCGTTGCCTGAGGCTAAGATTTGCCGATCGCCTTTACCGTCCAGCGGAATGCTGACAATTGCATTTGTAACCTCTTTCTCGTCTTCACCATGCTCTTCTCTTATGCAGATAAAGCGCTTGTTGTGCTTGTCTACAATGCCGTCGGCATAGCGCATGCCTTTTTCGCTGGTAAGTTGCTCGGGCGCCTTTCCGGGCTCTTGAATATAGAGATTTTGATCTGCGTAATTGGAGAAATAGACCGTTCCATCCGATACTGCAAATGCTGCGCCGCCATATTCGTGCACCAGTGTGCGAACATTGAATCCCTCCGGAGTAACATCGGTAATCTTTCCGTCGGCGCTTCGTTTTACTATGCAATAACGGCCACCTTCTGCCGGGCGCCATTCTACCCAGTAAAGGTCTTGGCCATCGACAGTCAGATGATGAAAGTTGATAGATTGAGATACTATCAATTCCGAGCTGATAGGAGATTTCCAAGAACCGTAAGCTGCTTCTTTCTTAGTCATTGTCGACGTGCTCGCTGAAGGTCGGGCTGCGCCGTCAATTATAAGGTGACCATAAGGCGAATATGCGGACACCGCCAGATTGTCGTTTCAAGTCGATCTAAGAGAAGAGTCTGCTGACACGACTTTCGCCAGCACTCTGCATGCGCCGTGTCTAGATTCAACTACTCATGGCTTGGAGTTTTGATGCAAGTGGATTACAAGTGCATTTGAGAATCGATCCGATAATTAGGCGACCTTTTGTTGAAGTTCTTGGCACAGATCTTCTTGTCCAAGGATATATGCTCTGCGAGCTTGGTCGTCTGCGAATGAAGCGATGGCATTGGTCAGTTCCAAAAGCATCTGCGAGGGCGCGAATTCGGTCAAGCGAATCAGGATTCGTTCAACTGGTGCCCAGTCTTCGGTCTCGAGCGGTAGCGATTCATCAAGCCGAGTGATTACCTGATGGTTGCGGAACTTGGCCGATTGTTCGGATCTTGATAATCCTTTCTGTTCATTGGTTTTCATAGTTGCACCCCTGTAGAACCTGCACGATATGGCTACGGCTTAATCGAGAGATTTAGCCGTTGTTTGGATTTGTGAACCCCTTAAGTTAGCTTCATGCTAGTCCCATCAAATTACCGATGCAAACCTTGACTTCGTAATGATACGCAAGGCAACATGCGGATTTCACGGGCTTTAGTGGTGCTTGGCAAGCCGGCCGGGTGGGCCGAGCCTACCTGGTAATATTGAGCCGCCAATCTAAAGGAGAACTCGCTGTGCTGGAAGCTGCCAAAATCACGTTGTTGGGACTCAGCATATTTGTGCTGATTGGCGGAGTAATCGGCTTTGCGAAGGCGAAGAGCAAGCCATCATTGATCGCTGGTTCGGTCAGCGCAGCGTTGTTGGGTGCTTGCTACCTATATAGTTTGAAGGATGTCGGTAGTGGATTGATTGCCGGCGACGTCGTATGTGGTCTTTTAGCCGTAATGTTTCTCGTCAGGCTGAAAAAGGGAGCCAAATTCATGCCGGCAGGCCTAATGATGATTTTGAGCATCTTGGGTATAGCTGTAGTTTCGGCAGCGTTGA
>CAZSNX010000238.1:0-6941 GCA_964607945.1 uncultured Candidatus Obscuribacterales bacterium | reverse complement strand
CATGTGCGAGTTGCTCGTCGGAGAGATTAGGGTGTAGGCGCTTGATCAATTGAGGCAATGTTTCGCCTGGTCTCGGTTGAATGCCTGAAACTGTGTCCTGATGACCGTTCTTTCCTTTGACTGCAATCTCTAAGACTTGCTCGGTCGATTTCGTGTCCGAGCGCTCATTGTTGCTTTCGACCTTTTTAGCGGCCGGTGCTTGAAGGTCGAGCGGTGGCAATAGGAGACTTAGATGATTGTCGATTGAACGAAGGCTGGCAGGCGATGTCTGCCGTTTGGATTGCAACGATTGATCCGGCCGTCCATAGAAAGAGTCGGCGTGCAGGATACTGTGTACTTGACTGTAGAAGGATGCCTTATTGTCCGTTTGTTCCGGATGCGTTTTGTTTGGTACGTCGAAAGTTATGCTCACTGCCGCTCCAGCCCCCTGTCGGCTTTGTACAGCCGTGTCTATACAAGGAAAGCTGATCCTGGACCCAAAGGCAAGCAAAGCATGGTCGACTTACGTAGAGCCACATTAAATTGAATCGTCAGCTCGGAGGCTAAAGGTAGGCGCCCAGTTTGCGCAGGGCCTTCTCGACCTTCCATTTTACTTCGGTGTCCGGGTCATCTGCTGCGCTCTTCAAGCTATTGATCACTTGCTCGCTTTTACATCCAATTTTCCAGATAGCGTGAGCGGCGACTTTCCTGACCTCGATTTCGGAGTCATTTAGCATCATTCCCACTCTTACGGCAATACTTTCATCGACGTCGCTTAGCCGTCCAAGCGTTCTGACCGATTCAAGCCGCACCCAGTGGTCGGGATCGTCCAGCAGTTGGGCTATTACTTGGGTATAGCGCTTGGCCACGCCGGGCCGTTCCCAGAACCAGCGCAATGCCGCCAGTTTTACCACCGTGCTGTCTTGTTTCAAGGCTTCGGCGAACAGTTTGACAGGTGAGTTGACCGCCTCAGCCGGCAATCCGAGCTTGAGCGATCGAACATCGAAGCCGGGATAGGCGTGCTGCAACGCCATATTTTCAACAATCTCAACTAGTTCTTCGACCTTCATGGTATGGAATTATAGCTGCTGCTACTGCCCAAAATTGAAAAGGTTTTGTAGTCCGCCGCCGCCGTTGAAAAGATCTCCAGGCATCACCGATGGGGGCGAAGCGCCCTGACCGCGATTGATTGTGCCATAAAGCACGATCTTATCTTGGTATGTGCCGTTGCGATCGTAGTCAACAGTGGCTGCTTGAACATACAATTGGTCGCGGTTCAATCTGGTAAAGCGCAATACTGTTTCACAATAACCGGTTCGAGTTTGACCGGTGGAGCGACTCTGGTCTTGGAAGTAAGTAACTATTTGTTGTTCAAGCGTGTTGGCCGCAAGCACTTTCACATTGTTCTTCATGACTTGACTGTCCAGAAGATTGCCTGTAACGCCGGTTCCTTGTCTGAGGTCTCCGAGGTGCATTGCATACATATACGGAACAGACTGAATCATCTGCATTGCCATGGTGTTGCCTGCGCCTGAACCAAACAGTCCTTGCGATCCACCCATCATCTGCTGCATCTGTTGCATCATCTGCTGAGCCTTTTCTTGATCCATCGGGGCTGTAAACACGACCTGAGTCGGTGCAAGCTGGATGCGATTCTGGCTGTCCATCGAAAAATTGAATGAGACTTGTCCATCTTTGCCCGGTTTCATCAATTCTTGTTCTTTGGAAGCTTCCGCTGCGTCGAATTTCCATCGATTCGGGCTGAACTGCGCCGTCCAAATCTTCAAATTTCCCGACCATACTCCAGCCCAGTCGACCGGATAGGCAGCCGAAGATACGATTCCGGTCTGGGTTGTAGTGCGGGCTTGACCGGTCAGCGGTCTTCTCGAGTCGAATTTTGGGGTCTGCGCTTGCAGCTTGATTGGTATCTTTGCGCCCGGTACTTCACAGAGTTCCTCGATGCGTCCATAAAGCTTGATTGGCTTGCTTGCCTGGGCGGGCGGCGACTGGGAAGCCGTGCTGGAACTTGCTGTCTGCCCCCTTGCAGTATAGGGCGCTCCCAAATTAGCGCCGATCAGGGTTAGAGACAGAATGATTGCTGACGTTCGATCCTGAGCTAACGGAGAATTCACTCGGTCACCTGAATATCGCCACCGCCATTGACGGACTTCTTGAGATTCTTGAATTTACCTTTGAGTGTGATCGTGCCGCTACCGGATACGGTGGCATTACTCATTTCGGCTGACCCGCTGTCGACTTGCAAGGATCCCGTGCCGTTGATGTTTGCGACAAGCGCTTTCGTGCTCACCCCTTTAACTCTGGCTTTTCCTTGTCCTTCGATGTCGATAACTAACTTGGCAAGTCCGCTGACCTTTCCCATCTCCACGCTGCTGGCTCCATGAATGAGCAAGACAATCTTGTTGCCTTCCCAGCTGTCGACTTGAACTTCGGCAGCTCCGTGACTGGATAAGGTGAGCCCGCCCTTGTAGCTTTCAGGGATTTGAACATCGAGAACCTCCGGACCGGTACATGGTCCTGGAACATCGGAGCCGGGAATTGGATCTAGTTTTCGTCCATTAATCACAACCTGGCCGCTTTCGATCTTCAAGCTGCGAACTGCACCGTCCGAGTCCCTTGGAAGTTGGTAGATACGCCCATTTACCATCGCTTGTGCACCGGTGGCATCGGCTCTGATGGAGACGCCTTTCGCTGTGCTGGAAAAGGCTACCTGCCTGATAACGTTGCCGCTGACATTCCAATGCCCGGGACAATTGCTTGAAACGGTCATCTCCTTTGCGCCCGGAACTCGTCTGAGCGAGACTTTCACAGTCTCAACCGAAAGCACAATCTCTTCGGCCGAGGACGGAATTTTCGCAAAGCTAACCGGGGATGACGAGTTGTTGTTCAATCTGTCTGCTTGGGGTGCGCCGACTTGGGGATTGGAGGCAGAGGCTGGAAATGGGCAGGTGGAAGCACATATTATCAAGCCGCCGGCAAGAATACTCGGCAGTTTGCGCCACAGGGTGCTATTTGCTGAAGTAAACATCCATTTTTCTCCTGGCTCGCCAAGTATGCACTCATCATATACGAGTCGAAGATCCGTTGCTCAAGAATAGACAAAGTCGAGCGATCACTGGGTAGATTATGCTTGGAGGCAGTCGAGTATGGTCAGAGAAAGCAAAATGACAGGTTCAGACAAAACTAACAGCCCATTGCCGGGAGAGCTTTGGCTTAACATGCTGCCTGATTCTCAATTGCCTTACCTTAAGGGAATAATTGAAGGGCTCAACCAGGGCTTGCGTCATTGCTCTGGAGAGATTGCATTTGCCCTGGCCACAAGGCTCTCGAGCAATTTTAGCGCTGAAAATAAGCTTACCATCGATTCGTTGATTCAACAGACCCGGCTTTGGTCAAAGTCCAGCGTCGTCGTTTTCAAGTACTCCAAGCCGCTGAGCCATTACTCGACTACTCTCACCAGTTTCTATAAAAATTATCCGCAATATAGGTCGCTGTTTCCTGCCTACCTAATGATCTATATGGATGATCAGCATGGTATGGGACCTGACGAGCTCTACGCGCTTCATGCTCACTCGCTGCAAGGTTTTACCCTCTAGCGTAAAGCACCAGCAGTGGTGCCTTTCGAAAGTGGTTCAAACGCCTAAACGGACTTGGAGAACGACCCAAGCACAAGTGGCTTGGGTCGTTCTCCGAAAACTGTTGGCTAGTGCTTACTTCTTTGTCTTCTTGCGCGCCGCCGGGCGTTTCTTTGCTTTCGGGGCAGATTTTTTTGCGGTTGTCTTCTTCCGTCCTGCGGTCTTTCTGGCAGCGGATTTCTTTACCGGCTTCTTTGCAAGCTTCTTGGCTGGCTTTTTCTTCGACTTCGCTTTAGTCGTAGTTTTCTTCGTCTTCTTTCGTGCGGCAGTTTTCTTCGCTGCCGTCTTACCTACCGACTTGATGATTACCGTTGCTTTATCCGCATCTTCGGCTGATTCGAAGCCCAGAATCGCCAGAAACTTGCCGCCTACTACTTGAATGATGGAGAACGAGATATTTATGGAATTTCCTGCTAGTTCGGTCGCCATCGCATAGGCCAGACCAACGCGATCGTCTCCTTCTATTAATAGGCAATTCGTATGCGTCATCGCTTCTAATCCAGCTGCTCTTGCCGCTGCTTCACCTTTTGCGCCGGTGACCGGATAGACCTCGAGCGCCGAACGGTTACGCTCGCCTGGGTACGCATAGCCCATCACTACTTGCAGATTTTGTTTTGCATCGGCGAAAGGCTTCAGCGATTCAGCAAGTGTGCCTGGGCGATTTTCAAGATCTCTCTTCCACAACACAGCGTTCTTTACTTTAATCGCCATAATATCCTCCTGCAAAAACTCCAAAAATCCAACAGCCAAATATACTAGCACTGGTGTCCAACTGTTTCGCTGACATAATCAGGAATTGAATCTGAGATAGTCTGCATGAAAATCTCTTGCAACAATACCGTCTTTATAGTGGTTAGACCGCTCTTCCTTGGCAACATCGGAGCGATTGCCAGAGTCTTGAAGAATTTCGGATTCATGCAGCTGCGGTTGGTAGGGCCGCCGAAGAATTACAAGGATTCTGAAGCCCGCCGCATGTCTGTCGGCGCATTTGATGTATTGAAACGTTGCGAAACTTTCACAAGTCTTTCCGATGCGTTAAAGGACGTCAGCTTCGTTGTCGGCACTACTTCCGGTCAGTCACGCGACAGACCCGAGCCACTGACTGCATCGACGCATTCTGCAATCGAATGCAGCCAGCATCAACGAATCGCATTCGTCTTTGGAGACGAACGTGACGGACTGACGCGTGATGAGCTGATGCGCTGTCACCGCATTATCACTGTTCCAACCAATCCGGAATTCCCTGCGCTCAATGTGGCGCAGGCTGTCGGAATCGTTGCTTACGAATTGTCCAGAGAAGAATTGAATGCCGCAATCGTGACCGGTGAGAAGCATCCAGCTGGAGACAGTGATGATAAGCTGTTCTTGCAAATAGTTGAGTTGCTGGATAAGGTCGACTTTACCCGTAGATTCAATCGGCATGTGATCATCCAAGAATTACGAACGGCCTATCAAAGAGCGCATTTGACTGAACGAGAGAGCGATCTCTTAAACGGCATCATCAGGCGTCTTCACCAAAGGCTCGGTGATGAATCCAGCAAAGAGGCATGAGTCGTTTGGAGCAGGCGCGATCCGATCCTAACGGATCAATATCTGCTCGATTTGCTGCAGTTGTTCGGCTGTCAGCTTGACTCCGGAAGCTTTGATATTGTCATCAATTTGCGCACGTTTAGTCGCTCCGATGATGACGCTGCTTACCTCCTGCGAGCGGAGACACCATGCCAGCGCTAATTGAGCGGTGGTGAGAGCGTGTGATTGGGCCAACTCCGTCAAGCTTTGAACAGTCAGCAGAGTTTGATCCGACATCAGTCCTCTGTTCAGCAGGAAGATGTTTACGCGATCGTCTGCCGCTCGACTGTCCTTGGGCGGCGGTTGACCGGGTTTGTACTTTCCCGTCAGCACGCCCTGTGCCAACGGTGAGAAGACGACCTGACCAAGTCCCAAGTGCCAGGATGTCGGAATCACTTCTTGTTCGACAGCTCTGGTCAGCATGTTATAACAAGGCTGGTTTGACACCGGTGGCGGTGCATTGAGCCTGTTTGCCATTTCCACCGCTTCCTTGATTTGTTCACCTCGCCATTCGCTAACTCCCCAGTAGAGAATCTTCCCTTGTCTGGTCAAATCATCCATCGTGCGGACTAGCTCTTCCATTGGAACGTCGGGATCAAATCGATGACATTGATAAAGATCGATATAGTCCACTTCCAGCCTCTTCAAGGAGGCGTTGCATTGCTCGAATACGTGTTTGCGCGATAGTCCTTTATCGTTGGGACCATTCCCCATCGCAAAAAAGACTTTGGTCGCCACAAAGACCGAGTCGCGTTTGAGGGATTTGAGCGCTTTGCCGACAACCACTTCGGCCGCTCCATGCGCGTAGACGTTTGCGGTATCTATGAAATTTACTCCTTGATCAACTGCGTAGTGAATCTGATCGACAGAGCTCTTCTCATCGACTGAGCCGCCATAAGTAAGCCAGCTGCCGAGCGCGACTTCACTGACGCGCACTCCCCACTTCCCAAGCTTTCTGTATTCCACGGGAGCACCCTCCTTCAGCGATCGCAGTCTATGGTTCGACAATAATTTTACTGTTGCACCGGCTCCGTTGCTTTGCCATGTTGGGCGTCAAGCGGGAGAAAGAAGATAGTTGTGATGCCTGGAATAGAACATAAGAAGCTGACCAGGAAAAAATTGGGATATCCCAATGCAATGGAAAGCGCACCGCTTACTGCGCCGGGGATCAGCAGTCCCAGTGCCATCATTCCAGTTGCGATTGCATAATGTGCCGCTTTGTAATCGGGCTTGACCGTGCTCAAGAGGAAGACCGTGTAGGCTGCGACACCTAAGCCGTAAGAGAATTGCTCAACTGCATTTACTACGGCTACTGCCGCAACGGACGGTTTGTAGACTGCTAGCCACCAATAAAGCATAATTGCCGAGTTCTGAAACAAAGCCGTGGGCCAAAGCCAGCGCTTCAAGCCATCTCTGGCCACCAGCCAGCCTCCCACTATTCCGCCTGCCAAAAGGGCGATTGTTCCGACCGTGCCGTAGATGATTCCGACATCGGCGGTCGATATGGCAAGACCACCTTTTCCCGGCGTGTCCAGCAGGAACAACTGCGCGACCGAAAGCATCAATGCGTCTCCCATTCTGAAAGTCAGGATGTAGAGCACGATTGCCGCGATGCGTCTTTGAGCGAAGTAAGTAGAGAAGACCTGAACGAGCACGGTCCAGGTCAGTTTTGGTTTGCTTTGCGAAGTAAGTTTGCTTTCCGGCTGTGGCAAATACCAGGAGTGAAATGCCCAGGCTAAA
>CAZSNX010000237.1:5726-7002 GCA_964607945.1 uncultured Candidatus Obscuribacterales bacterium | reverse complement strand
ACTCAAGGGTATTGGTAATTAGAGCGATCGTTGACTGCCGGCGCGCGATACTAAATATGGTGCGGCGATTTCCGCGGTAGCGCAACTTGATTCGATGCGAGGGCGCTGCTGGCCGTTAACCCTGCCACTCGATGTTTGCTTTGGAGTGTTCCTGCTGTCTTCGCAACTTTTCCTGCGCTGCCGCGAGTCGTTTCAGGCAGGACAATGTGCGTTCATTGCTCGGGCCGAGTGTCGCTCTCATTGTGGCAAAAGCAGATCTCAGGCAGTTTTCCAGCTTCGACGTGTTGCCGAGAGCCTCGTAGAGATCCGCCAACTCCAGTAAAACACAAGCGATCTCTTGATGTTCGCAACCGAGCGACTGATTCTTTATGGATAAGAGTTTCAAGAGTATTACCTGCAAATCTTGATGCCGCTCCTGCTCCTTATACATTTCAGCCAAGGCATCAAGCACTTGAATCAAATCCGGATAAAGCAATTCGTCATCTTCTTGCACCCGGGAAAGCAGTCGCAGATAAAGCGATTCGGCTTGCAAGTCTTTGCCTTGGACCTGGTAGAGCAAGGCCAAGCTTTTCCCGCAACGCAGCACGCTGACGTGGTTGTCGCCGAGCTTTCGCTCCAGAATGGCCACGGCTTTGACATAACATTGTTCTGCCAACTCAGATTGCCATTGCATTTCGTAATTACGCGCTTCGGCGATCAGGCGTTCGGCTAGCTCTACGCAGTTGCTGCCCAGCTCCGGCGATGGCTGATTCTGTTCGTCTACCTGCGCAGCCGGCACCGGCTCTGTGTTAATCGAAGGAGCAGCGCTTTCCGGTTCAACGGTCGCCGTTGGTACGACCGGCTGGTTGACCTTACTATCATTCACAGCCAATACCCCCCTGCGTTGCCTTGTTGCGTACAAGGCTGCACATGTCTTTGAAAACTCGGGTTCCCTGCCCTAATTCTCTGGAGATTCGCGCACGTTTTTGGATAAACCCAAATCCAAATTTCTTTAGAGGCGCTAATCTCTCCAAAGCTCCGCATTATAGTGATGCCCAGAAACGCAGTACTGATATACGTTTGCCGATAAGAAAAAGCCAATTAAGGAGGCGGATTAGGATAAAGAACTGCTAATCAGTCCTCGTTTGAAAGTTCCAAAAGCTCTGTGCCGCCTTACCTTTGCTCACTTTGATGCGGCAATTCGGTAATCTTTCGCTTGACCGGAGTCTCGACTATTTTCTTCACTTCTTGGAGCCGAGTGTGAACGTTCCTCATAGTGGCCATGTTGGTTAGCTGA
>CAZSNX010000237.1:0-5716 GCA_964607945.1 uncultured Candidatus Obscuribacterales bacterium | reverse complement strand
CGATGTAAGATGAAAGCTCGACGATAGTTTGCGCGCCGGAATCAGTAGGAGTCAAGACCCAACTGCCTTCAAACGCTTTGAAATGGTCCGACTCGATCATCCGATAATCGATGCGCTCGAACGGTTTGTAGACTTCTTTGTAACGGCATCTTGCTTTGCCGATTACCGGCAGGTCTTCAAAAGTCTCTTCCAGCACGTCTTCTTGCGGGCTTTGCGAAATGGTTTTGACGTCGTCCGGACTGCCGTCTCGCAAGTCTCGAATAGCCTTCCATACACGTTGAGGGTCGCTGCGCACAGTGATTTTCGCGCTCACGCCTTTGAAGGCTTTCTCGACCGCCGAGCCCGCAGAGTTAAAAGCGGTAAGACAGACTGCTGCACATGTAATAGAGATGGCTAGGACGGATAATTTCATCGAAAGACGGTCCTCTGTTGCTCCAAACAAAGATCGCTCCGGATAGCTCCGGGCGGGTGATGACACAATTGAACTTTGTACCACATCAAGGGGGGGTTGCTGAGCGGTTATTGGGCAGCTAAAAATTGTTTTGGCTAGCCGGAGGCCTGCTAACTCCTCGTGAGCGCCGACTATGACGGCAGCTGCTAATTCGGACGGCAGTGCTGCTGCATTCGCTGTCGATGAGATCCGGTTAATTAAAGAGTAGTAAAGAACATTGTCATGTTAGCTTGATTATGCCTAGAGCAGCCGACCTTAGTCCTTAGCGTCAGGAGATTCGAGTCGAACGGGAGTGCCGATGAGTTCAACCGTAATTGTGCCTAAGGAGTCCGATTTAGTGTCCGAACCGGAGAGTTTCGCTGGTCATCCTCCCGGTCTGAGAACGCTTTTCTTTACCGAGCTCTGGGAGCGCTTCAGTTACTACGGCATGCGGGCTATCTTGATGCTGTACATGGTTGCACCGGCGGCTGAAGGTGGCCTTGGCTTCGATATAAAGCAAGCCGGTTTCATTTACGGCATGTATACGATGCTCGTGTATATGGGTGCAATTCCGGGCGGCTTGATCGCGGACCGCTTCTTGGGTGCCCGACTCGCAGTGCTCGTTGGCGGAGTTGTTATCGCTTGCGGTCATTTCGCGCTGGCGTTTCCGCAGTTGCCCTTCTTTTACGCTGGTCTCGCTTTGATTATTTTGGGTACCGGACTCTTGAAGCCCAATATCAGCGCAATGGTCGGCAGTCTGTACGCACCGGGCGACCAGCGCAGGGACAGCGGATTCTCCCTCTTCTACATGGGCATAAACATCGGCGGTTTCATCGCTCCACTTGTCTGCGGTTTTCTTGCGCAATCCGCTGAATTTAAAAAGGTTCTGGCGAGTGCGGGTCTACAGCCTGAAGGCAGTTGGCATTGGGGATTTGCCGCTGCCGGAGTTGGCATGGTGCTGGGACTGATTCAATACCTTGCGTGCCGGCGTCCTCTCAGTGGGGTAGGGGGCATTCCAATGAAGCCTTTAAGCTCTCGACCGGAGCAGCCAGCGCAATTGACTCGGCAAGAGTGGTTGCGGGTAGCGGCGATCATGGTCTTCTTCACATTTACAATTATCTTCTGGTCCGTTTATGAACAGGCGGGAACCAGTTTGAATTTATTTGCCGATCGTTTGACTCGAAATGAAGTATTTGGTTGGCCATTTCCTTCCAGTTGGTTTCAGTCCCTCAATGCTATCTATGTAATACTGCTTGCGCCGGTTTTTTCCATGTTGTGGATCAAATTGGGTGGCAGACAACCTTCCAGTCCGGCCAAGTTTACGATTGGGCTCTTGTTCGTCGGTCTCGGCATTGCCGTAATGGTGCCCGCCTCCATGCTAGCTGCGCACGGCAAGGTGAGTGTAATCTGGTTGGTAGCCGTCTATCTGTTGCAGGTTGTAGGAGAGATGTGTTTGAGTCCGGTCGGTTTGAGCACTGTCACTAAACTTGCTCCTCGAAAGCTGGTCGGCTTAATGATGGGGGTTTGGTTCTTGGCTGCTTCACTGGGCAATATGCTGGCCGGCTGTCTCGGTGGATTATTCAACGACAAAGACCCACATCTCCTAATCGTCCTTTTTGGATCTATGGCAGCTGTTGCTTTTGCTGCAGCTGCTCTGTTGGCCCTTTTGACTCCCTTTGTTCGCAAGTTGATGGGAACTGTTCATTGAAAGAAAGTGTGCAATGACGGTCGATCTCTTTGGGTTGAGAATACTAGTCATTTCTGCGGTAGCGATTATCGGCTCTTGCTCGGCGGTCTGGGCGGTTGACGATGCGCAACCGGCAGACACTCAAATCGGGCAGTTGGAGTCGCGATTATTCGAGCACCAATACGACGGAGAATCTCCAGGCGATAGATTAGCCAGGCTCGAAAAAATGGTCTTTGGAGAGAGCAGGGAAGGTACCGAGAGCCAACGTTTGAGCGCGCTGGAAGCTGCTCTTGCTGATTCGCAGCCGGTTGGGCAATCAAGTGCGGATGCTGCCGGTCCAGCCAATGCACCGGCTCAGCCTTCGCAATCTCCTGATAATACTAATGACGGTTCCAGCAGCGGCTCGGCTCCCGGCAAATGGTATCAATCTCCTGCCGATCCGGACTTTCAGCAAGGCGGCGGCGACAGCGTTTCTGATTCCAAGGACTATCCGCGCATAACGGCGCTGGAAAGTCAAATCCTCGGTGCTACCTACCAGGACTTGCCTGTGACCAAGAGGCTTGAGCAGCTTGAGACAAAGGCATTCGGAAAGCCATCTCGTCAGGCTGATTTAAGTGCTCGCACCGATAAGCTGGAGAAGTATGTCAGAAACCATCTGCATTTAAGGACATTCGGCGATCAAGTCGAAACTCAGCCGGATGAGCCAGCGGAAGTGGGTTCTGAGACTACCATGCCGACCGTACAGGAGGCGGCTACCGAGCCGCCGCTGGAAGCGCCGTTGACGGCTAAGCTCGATTGGATGGAGCGCGTGGTTTTTGGCAGATCGTACGGTCGGGACGGTGCTGTGGTAAGGGTAGAGCGCTTGGAGAAAGCGCTTTTCCCGCAGGAAGACAATAGTTCGGAGGCGACGTTAGAAAATCAGATAAGTATGTTGATGGGTGCGGTCGAGCTGATGCAAAATGGCGGTCAGACAAGGGCTTATCCTGGAGCAGCCTATCAGTTTGAATCGGGACCAATGCCTGGAGTGTACTCCACTGGCGCTTACCAGCCGGAGCCGTCTTACCCGCAGCAATATTCAGCGACAGAACAGCAGGCTGCGCAGCAACAAAATGCTAATGTCCCGAAGAAACATCCGCTGCTCAAGTCGATCGCGCACGTGCTCGGAGAAGTCGGCGGAATGGCTTTGGGAGCCGTCAGCAACTCGGGCTTAATGTATGGATCGCCCTACGGATATGGGTATGGCTACGGCGGATTTGGCATGCCCGGCATGTGGTGGTAGTAATTGAGTCGCGTGCCGGTAGATAAACTAACTTGCCACGGCTTTCTGTCGCTTGCGAGGTCTTTCGGTTGACTTCTTGGCGGCTTGACCCAAGCTGTCGGCCTGCCGAATTGCCTCGGCGATTAATGGAGCTGTGACAATAAACGGCTCGTTGTGCGCAGTCTCACCTGGTGCCACTGCTCGTTCGGCGACAGCGTCGATAGTATCGATTGATTTTGCTTCAAGCCCGATATCGGAAAGGGTAGTCGGCAGACCTACACGCAAGCAAAATGTGGTGACTTCTTTGATTGTGGCCGCCGGCTGATTTTCGGCAACCAGTTGCACCAGCAAGCCGAAAGCAACCTTCTCGCCATGCAAGAATTCGTGAGTCGCTGGTGCGGTAGTCAATCCGTTATGTACGGAATGTGCGATTGCCAGCCCGCCTGATTCGAATCCTATCCCGGAAAGTAAAGTATTGGCTTCAACCAGCCGCTCAAGCTCCGGTGTCACGGCTTGCTTTTCCAGGGCGTCGAGCGCAGCTGGACCATCGTTGATCAAAGTCTTGTAACAAAGTTCGGCAAGCGCTTCGGCACTGATCGAAGTTCTGCCGCCCAATTGGTTGGGTTTCTGGGCTTGGCAAACTGTTTTTGCTTCGAACCAGGTTGCCAGCGCATCGCCCATGCCGGCGATTAGCAGCCTGCGGGGGCTCCTGGCGATAATGGCTGTGTCGACCAGAACTAGATCGGGATTTTTCTTATAGAACCGGTACTCTTGGAATTCGCCTTTCGGCGTGTAGATAACTGATAGCGCGCTGCAGGGAGCATCGCTCGAAGCGACGGTCGGGCAATTTACGATTGGCAATTGCAGTTTGTCGGCAACAGCACGGGCTGTATCGAGCACTTTTCCGCCGCCGGCTCCGACTATCACCTGCGCATTTGCTTCACGCGCTTGCAAAGCTGCACGGTTGATCTCTTCATGGCTGCATTCACCACCGAATTCGAACACCAGGTGTTGCATTTCGGCGCTATGAAATGTCTCCATCCAGCTTCCGGCCAGCTGCGCCAGCGCAGAGCGTCCGGCTATTACGAAAACCGGGCCGTGCAGTCCGAGTTTTTTCATCTCGTGTCCGAGGAGCTGGCTGGCATGTGCACCCTGAATATAGCGGCTGGGCGAACCAAATACTGATAGCATGCGCTGCACCTGTTTGTCGGGAAGTAGCGGAACACGTGATAGTTTGATGGGCTCTGGCTAATGATACAATGAAATCAGTGAGATCTCCTGGCATAGGAAGATAGCAATGACGAAGGTCGACTGGGGGGCTGATTGTTAGCGGCCGTCTTTATCTTGCCAGGAAGAAGGCTATACTGCTTTCTGCGGAAATGATATTACAGATGGTGGCAACCTCTCGCCGGTCTGTCGGCAACTGGGGCAACATGTTTGAGCCGTCTTCTATCCACGGTAGTCCGGATAAGGGTCGGTGTTCCGTCTTCCAGTTGGATTTTGCGGTAGATGACGTAGATGCTCACATAAAAGTTGCCGACTCGCGTATGCTTAATTGTCATTGCTGGGCATGACGATATAGGCGGCCTCCGAATTCGAGAATCCGTCGCGGGTGCCAACAGGTTTGAGCTTTGAGGAGATTATGCGGGCATGACATCGACATCGAGATCCGGAAAGTCTGAGTCGAGGCGATCCACAAATAACAAGTCGGCTGAAGACTTCAGTCCACATGTCGATGCTTTTGCAACGATCTCTTCGGCTGATGACTCTCGACTTTACTTCAATCGTGAACTTAGCCTACTGTCATTTCAATATCGTGTGCTTGAAGAGGCTGAGGATGAAACTAATCCGCTTTTAGAGCGTTTCAAATTTCTTTCGATCGTCGGCTCCAACATGGAAGAGTTTTTCATGGTGCGTGTGGCCGGGCTCAAGCACCAACTCGAAGCTGGTGCACTGGTGGCTGGTCCGGATGGCCTCTCCCCCAATCATCAGTTGATGGCTATACGTGGCGAAGTTCAAGACCTCTATCGACGAACTTATGCTTGTCTCAATCAAGCACTCTTTCCGGCGCTCAAACAAGCTCACATAGACCTGCTCAGGTACGAGGAGCTTTCTTGCGAGTTGAAGCATCAGCTGCAGCAGTATTTTCTGCAAAACATCTTTCCTGTACTGACGCCGCTTGCATTCGATCCCGGACATCCGTTTCCGCATATATCCAATCTCAGCCTCAATCTGGCGGTTTTGATTCGCGATACGAAGGGGGAGGAAAGATTCGCTCGTGTGAAAGTGCCGGACACTCTGCCTCAGCTCATATCGCTCGATCGTTTTGTTGTCAAGGGGG